>JBAZHT010000048.1:0-13198 GCA_041652255.1 Bacteroidales bacterium | reverse complement strand
TTCTTCGTAAGGTCCGTAGATGTTCCTGGAACGCAATGCCACCTGGATCCCGTCCCTTCCTCCGTAGGTACAATACAAGTAATAATACCCGTCTATCTTGTATACATGCGTTCCTTCAAGTCCGTGGCGAATAGTACCCGTGTATACCAGGGAATCACGGCCTGCCGGAGCAAAATTTTCATCCAGCGGGGTAATGCTGATTTCACCGTACCCGTGAGCAACATAAATTTCCCCGTCATCATCAAAAAACAGCCCGGGATCGTAAAACCCTTTCGGTAATTTACTGAGTTCCCAGGGACCTTCGGCATTCGTTGCCGAACATAGAAACCCGCCTTCGTCAAGTGTTATGAAGAGCAAATAAAAGATCCCGTTGTGATACCTGAAGCTGGTGGCCCATTGTCCGTGTCCGTAACGGTTACAGCCGTCCAGATTGTAACAGGGACTATAATCGAACCGCGGCACGGCATTGCTGCAATATTCCCAGTTTACAAGGTCGTAAGATTTTAGCACGGTCACCCCCGGGAACACGAACATAGTGGTTGAAACCATATAATAGGTGTCACCAACCAATATGACATCGGGATCCGGAAAATCAGCCGGTATCAGGGGATTGGTGTATGTGCCGTCACCGTTGTCACTGTGAAATTTTTGCGCCAGTAACCTGTCCAACGGATTCAACGTCAGCAGAAAAAAGAAAAAAAAGATGGCAACTTTCCTGAGCACCGCGATTTTTATTTAAGAAATTCTATTATGGTGCTAAATTACCAAAAATACCAATAGGCAGTTGCAATCGCTATCGTGTTACTATGGAAATACCGTATAATTGTTTACGTATTTGTGACGGGAAATGCTCTCTTCCGTTTCCGGAAAAAATTCACTTAAAATGTCATACAAGCCTTTGTCGTAAACACGCAATTCTTCCCGTGTGTTTATTTGGTTGTGTTTGCCGTCGGGAACTGGCACTTCTGCATTCACATTGAACCAGGTCTGAACACCTTCTGCCCAATATTCGGCAACGTTTGTCGCTGCATATGTGTTTTCCCATTTTCCTTCTTCTATAGCCGCATCCAATGATTTTCGAAGACGTTTGTTGAAATCCTGATAAACATGAATCAGAGCAATCAGGTGAATGGAATGCGCAAATTCATGTATCATAATATCCTCGGCATGGTACTTATCTATCTGGTATGCCAGAATATTTTCCTCGGCACAAGTAGACATGGGCAAATCACGATCTCCACCGAGCCCCCTGGCGCGAACATCCCAGTTCAATGTAGTATCGTTTGCCAAGGAAGCATGTTCAGGAATATCGGTTGTGCCTTCGTAACGTGCCATTACGCCTACTCGGGTGTTGAGATCGGTCATGGCTTTTAGTACTTCTTTAGGCAAGAATCCGGTTAGTGCATCGAGTGTTTTGTAAGCAGCTACCAAAGCCGAATCCGGAACCCGATGAGAGGAAATAAGATGGATGCCGTTTACATTGATGTACTTTTTATAAAACGGATGCAAATTCAATTCTGCAGGCGGTCTTGTGATAGTCTGGGCTGTGGCATCATTCACAAAAAAAATTGCACAGGCTGTGGTTAGCAGTAAAAGGATAAATTTCTGTATTTTCATTTAAAACCAATTTTTAATAGAAGAAATTGCCCCGTTTCCACAGGGCAATTTCACCTCATTACGAACCTAACATATCTAATAACCGGGATTTTGCTTAAGGTTGGCATTAGCCTGGATCTCTTCCAGTGGTATAGGGAATATCTGTGTATGACCATCTGTTACTGCAGTATGGTTAAACCAGTTCTTTGTGCTAAATGTTCCAAAACGGATCATTTGAGTACGCCGTTGTGCTTCACAGGCAAATTCCCATCCCAGTTCATCATACAGACCACCCAGTTCCACGGGTGTTTGATCTCCCGGATTGGCAATATTGTTATCCCAATCCAGTGTGCCGTATTCTATTTTGGAATCGGACCTTAGATTGGCCTCTGTAACGTTGGCATCTGCCGGATTGTCAAATACACGGGCGCGAACCTGAGAAACGATTTCGGCAGCTTCAGCGCCATCACGGTTCAGGCGAAGCAGGCATTCTGCTTTGGTAAGCAATGTCTCGGCATAGCGATAAAAAGCAAAATCATTGCCCCAATAATAAGACGTAACGTTGTCGAATTCCCATTTGAATACACGGTAACCATAATCTATACTGGCATAATTCACACCGTCCTTATTACAGGTAAGTGAAGGCAGGTAATTTCTGCAAGTCCATATAAGATTTCCGGCAGGATCGTATTGAGGTCCCATAAGCCAGGTTTTTTCAAGGCGTTTGTCACCAGGCTGATAGGAGTTGATAAACTGTGGATTGGCACATGAGCCTCCCCAACACTGGAATTTAGACTGGAAAACAAACCGTGAAACAGGAGGATACCATTTCATATGCTGGGAGCTGCCGGCCAGGATATTGTCAAAAGGAACGGCAAAAATTACTTCGCTGTTAGTATAATCCAGGTCTTTTTTAAAGTTATCGGAAAAATCGGCAGAAAGCGAGAAATTACCTGAATTAATGATAGCGTTGCAACAAGCAAGGGCTTTTTCCCACTGAGCCGTGCCTGTGTAAACCTCGGCATTCAGATAAACACGTGCCAGGGTCATATAGGCAGTCCATTTGTTTATTCGGCCATAGGTGGTAGCATCTGTCAGTTCACTCAGATCATTGATGATTTCTTCCAACTCGGTAGTTACAAATTCATATACTTGATGACGGGTAGACTGTGTTGGGATTTCGTCTGTAAAAGCGGTAACAATGGGCACATTGCCATGGGTATCGAGCAATATGGCATACCAGAAAGCGCGTATGGCACGCAGTTCAGCCACGGTTGCATCATATAGATCACCAACAGGTAAGGACCCGTCTTTAACCTGATCCAGAACGCGATTGGCATTATTAATCCCCTCGTAAGCAGTAAGATAAGTGTTCCAGGGTTGCCATTGCTGATCGGTCCACTGGTGCTGATGCATCCGGCGGTAAGTACCTCCGTCATCCCAACCATTAGGCCGGGTGGGAGTAATAATGTTATCACCGGGTTCTTCCTGTATATCAAAATAACCCTGCCAGTTGAGAATGTATGTAAGCGGTGAGTAAGCACTGGCCATAAGAGCTGCTACGTCTTTATCTGTAGGGATGAAAGAGGCTTCCGTAACCTCGGAGAACACTTCCTCATCCAGATTAAAGCAGCTTTGAATACTGAATGTGGTTCCTGCCAGAACAAGGGCAAGGATTCCTATTTTAATTTTTTTCATAATCTTTACGCTTGTTAGAATGTAATATTAAGACCGAAAGTATAGGAACGTATGGTCGGATACTTGTCCCTGCTGTCTGTACCGGCATCCAGCCCTGTCATTCTTACTTCAGGGTCCAGCCCGGTATAGTTGGTCAACGTAAGCAGGTTGGAACAGGAACCGTATAAACGTATATTGCGGATATATTTGATTTTAGATGTGTTGAAGGTATACCCTATAGTAAGGTTGTCTATCTTCCAATAATCGCCATCCTCTATATACTTACTGACATAACGTTGATAATCGTTAATGCACACTTCCTGTCCCGTAGGTTGTCCGGTCGCCATATCCACTACCGGATGTTTGTCAAAAGCACTATTCAAAACATTGTACTGAATGGTGGGATTAGCATAGTACATTTCCTGGTAATTCAGGATCTGGAATCCGAAGGCACCTCTCATAGTGACTGATACGTCCAGGTTTTTGTATCTGAAATAGTTGTTCCAGTTCAGATAATGTTTGGGAACCCCGTTGCCTAGGACCTGCCAGTCTTCGTCTCCTGCATCTTCGGCCAGATCGTAGTAAACATTGGTTATATTGCCTTCGTCATCTTTCTCTAAACGCTCTACTACCCATTTACCTTCTGCATTAAGACCAACAGATTTCAATCCGTAGAAATTACCAATGGGATCACCCACTTTGACCCTATGTGTAGTCGTTTGTATAGGTTCTCCCGTATGTCCGGAAGTAAACCAGTCAGTAGACATGGAGAACTGATCGTTTGAAATTGAAACCACTTCGTTCTTATTAGTAGAATAAGAGAGATTGGTGCTCCATTCCGTGTTGTTGTTTCTTACGGGAATTGCATTGATCATTACTTCCAGACCGGTATTACGAATCTGAGCCACGTTAGCCGTTATGTATCCGTACAAATATGGAGGAACGGGGACAGAGTAATCCCAAAGACCATCTTTGGTGTCTCTGCGATATAGATCAATGGCTCCGCCCAAACGTCCGCCGAACATATCAAAATCAAAACCAAGGTTGTACTCCAGTTTCTTTTCCCAACGTAAATCCGGGTTGGGGTTACGTACCGGAGTAAGCGTGCTGATCCATTCGTTGTTGTAAAGGAAATAACCTGAATAAGACAGTGAAGACAAAGAAAGATAAGGAGCTCCCACATCGATACCAGTCACCCCGTAACCTGCACGTATTTTCAGGTTGTCCAACCAGGTAAGACTTTTCATGAATGATTCATTGTTAAGCCTCCACCCCAGGGAAACACCCGGAAAAGTGCCCCATTTATGGTTGGCTCCGAATTTTGACGAACCTTCACGACGAGCAGAAACCATTAACAGGTAACGGTCGTCATAGTTGTAAGTAGCGCGCGCAAAAACTCCAATAAGTTTATCGGATTCTTTATAGGAGTACATGGTTGCATTTCCATCTGTCAAACCCATCCCGGTTTCAAGGTTGTTGTAGGTATAGGCGTCAGTCGGAAAATTTCTGTTGGATACACCGTAATTCTGTGAAGTATTGTCTTCATAGTTATATCCCACGATAGCGGTTACATAATGTTTCCCAAAATTCTCATTCCATTCTGCAGTGACCTCGGCCAGGTTGTTGACGTAATCCGATGTATAACGAGAAGCATACCCGTTGTAGCCGTATTCGGTAGTGTTCGGATGTTTCTTGGTATTGTAATAACCGCTCAGGTAACTTTGCCCTTTACGAGTGTACATGGCTTTTACGGCAAAACTTTCAACGGGACGGAATTCCACACTTCCTGTAAAACGTAGGTTGCGTGAACGTCCTTCACCTATGGTTTCATTGATCAGAGAAACCGGGTTATCGTAAAAATATACGGGACGCTCTACATAGGAACCGTCCTCATTGTATACGGGTTGTGTCGGGTTTTGAATGCAAGCATAACGATAAACGTTTGTGTTGAAAGAAGGAGTGGTAGTCCGCTCGTTGGCAATAAACGACACATTGGTAATCAGCTTGTTGTCAAACATTCTATGAGAGATCTCCATACGACCGCGCAGATTAGTGGCTCCGGAAGCCTTGAAGGTGCCTTCACGGTCTTCGTAAGCTACGTTTGCCAGTACGCTGGTCTGATTGGAACCGCCTCTCAGGGTCACATTATGCACATTGGCAATGCCGGTTCTGCTTATTTCGTCAAGCCAGTCTACGCTGGCGCCAAAATCCTCAATGTTTGCACCTGTAAATGACCATCCTTCGGCCCACCGTGAACGAAGATCTTCTGCACTCATGAAATCGGCTTTTTTAAGCTGGTGAGAGATGGAAACGTATCCGTTGTACTCAATGGTCGTAGGCATATCACGGCGGCTGGTCTTGGTAGTAATGATGATCACTCCGTTTGTACCGCGTGTGCCGTAAATTGCTGTTGCCGAACCATCTTTCAATACATCAATGCTTTCTATGTCTTCCGGAGCTACTGTAGCGAATGACCCCGGAACACCATCAACAAGAATAAGTGGTGTGGAAGATCCTAAAAGGGATGAAGTACCACGAAGCATAACAGCAGTACTTGCTGTGGGATCTCCGCTGGGTAACGAGATCTGCAGACCGGCAACCTTTCCCTGCACCAACTGACCGGCATCCAGAATTGCCCCCTTGTTGAATGATTCGGATTTTACACTGGCCACTGAACTGGTTACATCGCTCTTTTTCTGAGAACCGTAACCAATCACGACCAATTCATCCAGGTACTGCTGGTCTTCCAGGAGAACCGTTTCAATATAGCCTCTGCCGGACACATTTACCATTTGTGTTGAATAACCAATGTAAGAAATGGAAATTGTAGCCTCGGGACCGGAAACGGTAATAGCATATTTACCGTCTGCGTCAGTAACGGTAGCATTATGCGTTCCAGGTTCAAAAACGTTGGCAGCGATGACCGGTTCTCCATTTGTGTCAGTAACAAGACCGGAAATTTTAAAAGATTGGGGAGCATCAGCAGCATAAACTTCCGCTGATGAAATGCCAATCCATGCTATCAGAAGAACTGATACAACCGCTCTCAGTATGACTTTATCAATAGTCATCTGATTGAGAATAGTTTTTACATTCATTTTCTGGTTTTTATTAGATTAATTATTTATAGGTTGGGTTCGTTGACTTTCCATTCTATGATCCCGCCTGATTCTCCTTCCTGTAATTTGGCGGTCAGTTTTAAAGCACGAGTAGTTACCGGTTTGAATTCAAGTTTGTTGTAACAGTCTTTAAGTACAGTATATGCTGTTTTAGCTTCCACTTCATACCATTTGTTATCCTTTTCATAATACAACTTCCAGCTTTCCGGTACCCGGAAATTGCCGTCGTAGTGGTCAAAATCCAACCAGTAAATCTCAACACTTCCCACGTTTTCCGGCTTTTCAAACACATATCCTACCGTTTCCTCACTTCCGTAGCGCAACCACCAATAGAGATACGGTTTGGAGCGGTCTGCCGAGTTGACGGGATCCCACTGGTCATTGAGACCGAAAGCCCATCCTCTGAGTTCCTCAAGCGCTCCGCTTTGGCGGGCATTGCCATCTTGATGACGTCTGTTTCTTACAGAAGCGGGACGGGCCCGGGATGCAATGGTGGATTCCGGAACAGGACGGGCATATTCAGCAGCCTGTGGAATCCAGACGGCCATTTCGTCTGCGCCCCGGTTATTCCAGGTTGAATAAGGAATAGCGGTAACAGGGACTTCTTCTTTTGTTCCGTCCGGTGCTACCTGCATGGCAGTCCCGGTCAGGACTGTAACACCATTTAGAAGTTCAGCGTCGTAACGGATCGTAAAAGGAGTATTTTCAGGTATGTATTTGTTGAACACGGTACTGTCTTTCTGGTCTTTTCCTTCTATACAATATACAATGGGACCGCGTTGGATAGCCAGTTTTCCCCTGTCATCCACCACTGCTTTATGGGCCCTTATCTGACGTACTTCCATGGGAAGTTCAATTTCAACCACATCGCCTTTTGACCATGTCCTTTCTATGTGTACATAACCTTTTCGGGGCTTCTGTGTAACCTTTTTTCCATTGACGGTGACTGTATATTTTCCTTTCCCGTTTACATAAGAATACAGATCTGTGGGGACAGGAGCATCCTGAGCCCATCCCGGGATACGGAGTTTTAGTGCAAATTTTGTATCAACGGAAGGATTTACGGTCAGTTTTACATTTCCTTCCCAGGGATGTTTGGTTACCTGTTCCAATTGAATTTTTCCGGCCTGTGTCTCCACCTGGGCAGTCCCCTGAACGTAGAGGTTCACAAAGATGTCATTTTCCTGTACAGCATACATATAGCCGGGAACAGATGCCATAAAGCGGGTTATATTTCCCGGGCAGCAGGCACACCCGAACCATGGCTGACGCAAATGCTGACCCATTGATTCAAGCGGATTATCATAGAAGAATTCATCTCCTTCAAGAGAAACTCCCGATATTACACCATTATATAAAGCACGTTCCAGTACATCCATATACTTTGCATCACCGGTTGCCAGGAACATCCGGTAATTCCAGTACACGTTGGCAATGGAAGCGCATGTTTCGCAGTATGCATTATGGTTATGTAGTTCATAATCGGGGCCGAATCCTTCTCCCTGTGAGCGTGATCCAATTCCTCCTGTGATATAAAGCTTTTTACCTGCCATATTATCCCAGATACGGCACAAAGCATTGAAGTACTCCTGATCGTTAGTAAGCGATGCAACGTCAGCGACCCCGGAATACAGGTATCCTGCACGAACGGCATGTCCGACGATCTCTTCCTGTTCAAGGATGGGCATGTGGTCCTGGCTGTAGGCATTGAGTTTATGTCCGTCGGTTCCGCGCCCGGTCTCTTCAATGAAGTATTTGGCCAGGTCCAGGTATTTTTCCTCTCCCGTGACCTTATACAATTTGGCCAGCGCCATTTCTACAATGGGATGTCCCGAGGGAACGTGTTTCTGCCCTTCGCCGGGTCCGAATACTTCACAAATAAGACCTGCGTTTTTGATGGCTACATCCAGGAACGTTCTTTTTCCTGTTGCCAGATAGTGAGCCACCGCAGACTCGTACAGGTGTCCGCTGTTATACAATTCATGGCTGTTGATCTTCTCCCAGCGGGAAGAGCCCCACCATCCCGACAACCTTTCCACTTTATTGGTCACACAGGTAGTAAGGTACCCGTCAGGTTCCTGGGCAGCGGCAATAATATGGATCACGCTGTCAAGGTAACGATCCAGTTTGGGATCGTATTTGGCAGCTAGGGAGTATGATGCTCCTTCAATAACTTTGTATGGATCGGTATCGTCAAAAGAAAAATCACCGCGGTGCTCCCCTTCTATCAAACCGCCTGCAATGGCAAAATTGTCAAAACGTCCGTTTATTTCACATTGGTAAAAGGCAGACGGAATAGAAACAGTTCTGTTCACTTCAATTCTGGGAGCCCAGAAAATATCATCAAAATGAATTTTTGTGAAAGGGACTTCCTGAATTTTACTATCAGAAGGATCTGACGTGCTGCAACCGGCACACAGGATTACAATTCCTCCTGCAATCATCATGATTTTCTTTCGGAATGATATTCTTTTCATCGTTTACGGATATATTTATAATGGTTCTTACAAAGTTTACAGGAAAACACAAATGACCACATAACAATAATCCATAAGAATAAAAGGATAGTACACAACTGGACTATTTTAATATTCTTCTGGACAATTTTTACAATAGCCATCCAGATGCCTGAGAGGCAATATGTTCAAAAAGAATTACTTGTGTGAGCGGGCAAATTCACCGGGATTGATCCCAAATTGCTTCTGAAAACATTTGGCAAAATATGAAGGATTGTTGAATCCTACCATAAAGCTGATCTCACTAACAGTGTACTTGTTCTCCAATAGCAAGACTGCCGCTTTCTTAAGACGTACTATCTGGATCAGTTCATTGGGAGTCACCTCCGTAAGACTCTTGATCTTAGCAAATAATCCGGATCGACTTACGCAAAGTTCCCTGGCTAGAAAATCAACAGAAAGTTCTGTATTTGAAAAATTCTGTTCAATCACCTCATTCATACGAGTCAGGAATTGTTCTTCATTGGAATTGTTTGCTATAGAACTGAGGGGAATAAGGGGCATTTTGGAGTATTTTTGCATCAGCATGTTCCTGAGTTCTCCCAGGTTCTTTATACAGGCTCTCAGATAGCGAATGGAAAAAGGTTTTTCAATATGCGCATCAGCTCCGCAATTCATACTATCTACGCGTGCCTCATCCCCTGTTTTGGCCGTCAGAAGAATAAAGGGAATGTGGCTGGTATGTGTATCATTCCTCACTGCCTTGCATAATTCTGCGCCGTCCATGTTAGGCATCATCCAGTCACTGATTACTATGGAAACCGAGTTGTTTTTTAACAAATGCAAAGCTTGCTGACCGTCATTTGCCTTAAGAATTCGATATTCGTCAGAAAAACTGTCAGCTAAAAAATCCAGCATTTGTTCGTTATCTTCCACAATCAACATCACGGGTTTGTTTTTCGCGGGATCTTGCAAGGATACTTCTGAGAGAATATCCCGTGGCAACTCATCTTGTGATTGTTTTGTACCGGATATTCCCTCTGTCATTGTTTCTTTCTGGACAACGGGAAGCGTAACTACGAAATTGCTCCCATTTCCGGGTTCAGAAATAACGTCTATTGTCCCGTTATGCGACTGTACTATTTTAAGAACAATGCTCAATCCTATCCCGGTTCCTCCAATATGTTGTTGTGATTGATAGAAAGGTTTGAATATCAGCTCTTTTTCTTCTTCTTTGATTCCACAACCGTCATCGGATACACAAATCCGGAAATCATGGCCCTGGGACAATAAAACACAGGAAAGCTCCACCCGGCTCTTGGCAAATTTGTTCGCGTTTGTCAATAAGTTGCTTACCAATTTGATAATGGATTCATAATGAACCATTGCCGTTAAATCGGTTACAGGACAATTGAATACAAAGTCAATTCCTGACTGGATCATAGCAGGATCAAAACGCTCTTTGACATCAATCAACAGTTTGTAAATATTCAGAGAAGTAAAACACATGTTCTCTTCCCCGTTTTGTTCTATCTTTCTGAAATCCAAAAGGTGGTTAACCAGGAAAAGCAGTCGCCTGCTGTTTCGGTCAATAATATCAATGTTCTCTCTTATTGGCTCGGGAACTGAATCGCATGAAGACATGATTTTTTCTAACGGAGCCAGAATGAGTGAAACAGGAGTCCTTATCTCGTGTGCTATGTTAGTGAAGAAATTGATTTTTGCATTGTGCAACTCTACTTCTTTTTCCTGGTTGATGGTCTGTATCTTCTGCTTGTGACGCTTTTCTGCATTTTTCACAAAGAAGTGGATTGTTCCCAATATTGTGAACAATGCCAACAAATAGTACAAGATCTTAAAGGGGAGCGTAAGGTACAAGGGAGGATGAATGGTAATATTTAGCGAAGTCCCGGTTTCATTCCACAGTCCGTCATTATTTGACCCCTTAATGTGAAAAACATAATCTCCGGCAGGCAGGCTGGTGTATGTCACACGGTTCTGTTTTCCTACATAATTCCAGTCTCTGTCAAATCCTTCAAGTTTATAAGCATACATATTTTGTTCAGGGGAACAGTAGCTTAATGCGGCATAATGTATGGTTACTACATCATCCCTATGCGTAAGATCAATGTCGGGACAGTAACTTACGGCCTCTTTCAAGGGCCCGTCTTCTGAAACAGGCACTGCTTTGTTGGAAATATCCAGCCGCGTAATCATAACGGGTGGAACGTAATTGTTGAGCTTGATCCTATAGGGATAAAAGGCATTAAAACCGTTGATGGACCCAAAATATATCTTTCCATTGGATGCTTTCAGTCCGGAACTTACCATAAAAGAATTGCTTTGAAGTCCGTCAATTGTGGTGAACAATTTCAAATAGCCCGTTTCGGGAGAATAACAAGCCATCCCATTAGACGTGGTAAGCCAGAGAAGGTGGTTGTCACTAATGACACATTGAATGTTATTGCTTGGAATATCAAGTTGATACAACATAAGTGAATCGGCCTCTTTGTTGTATTTGCACAGGCCGCTTTCTGTTCCCACCCACATTTGGTTGTCTGAATCAATGCAAATACTGTTTACATGATTGCCCATTATTTTGGTATTGGGCGGTTTAACCAGATAGGTATTCCATTGTCCGTTATCTGGGTTGTACCGAATAAGTCCTTTTCCAAAAGTGGCGAACCAGATAAAACCGTCTTTATCCTGTTTTATATCAATAGTTGTCACACCTAATTCACGGATCAGTCTGAATCCATCTACCCGGCGGTCATATATATTCAGCCCGGTCATAGTTCCAACCCACATGTTGTTGGCTTTGTCCTTAAAAATTGAATAAACACCATTGTCATCCAGAGAATGTTCCGAATCGCTACTCATATAATGTTTAAAAAATCCTGTACGAATATTCAGTATATTCAAACCTCTTGAATACGTACCGATCCATAGATGTTCATCGTCATCGAAACATAACGCATGAACGTTATGGTATGAAAGGCTGTTTTTCCCGGGTAGCGGCATAAAATGCCGGGTTTTACCATTGTGGGGAGAATAATGCACAAGGCCGCCATCGTCAGAACCAATCCATATATTACCACGCGAATCTTCACAGAAACGGCTTATTATATTTCCACTTTCGGAATGGGTGTATTCTGCACAGGAAGTACCCTCAAATTGTCCGTTGTTTGGGGAAACATAATTTATTCCACCGTAATAGGTTCCTATCCATATGCCGCCTTCCTTATCTGGCAGAATGGGATATACAAATTTGTTGGATATTGATGCAGGATCTTTCTCGCTGGGCAGATGATGTGAGTACTCCCCGGTAGCTGAATTATACCAAGTTAGTCCATCATCTGAACCAATCAATAATTGGTTTGGTGCAATTTCCATAATGCTGTGGATATGCATCAGGTGACTGCCGTCGGGATTTATCCGAACCGGCCTTACCTCACCTGAATAAGTATCCATGATTTGTAAACCGGAATCCCAGGTCCCGCACCAAAAATTACCTGAACCATCCTGGTAGATATCCAGGATACGGGATACACATTCTTTATCCTTGCTTTTCAGGTTAAAGATCACAAAGACATCATTTTTTTTGTCGAGCCTGGCGAGCGTGTGATCGAAACCGCCTGAAAGCCAAATATTATTTTCAGAATCTACAAGAATAGTATGGATGTAATTCTGGAATGCATCTATTTGAAAAAATTTAAGTTCTTCTGTTCTGGGATTGTATCTGAACACACCCTGGTTCTGGGACGATATCCACAGGTTTCCGTCTTTATCTTCAACAATGTTACTTACCAGTGAATGAATAAACGCTCCTTCTTCTGTTTGCGCTTCCAGTCTTATGGTAAGGTTATTCCGGATGTCGTAAATACATACACCTATTTCCGTTCCTATCCATAAATTTCCTCTGGAGTCTTCATACAATGCTCCCACATAATCAGTATCGAACTCATTTTCATCTTTGCATACAATTCTGTGACGGGTAATGTTTCGTCCGTCAAAACAGTTCAGGCCTTCAGCAGTCCCAAACCAAATAAATCCACGCGAATCCTGATAAAGACTCCTTACAGTGTTGGAGGCAAGGCCATGCTCAACGGTAAAACGGCGAAACCGATAAGAAACAGGGTCCGCCTTAATAATGTTTATTGAAACAAAACAAAAAAACAGTAATAAGCCCGATGCAACAAAGGAGATCTTCTTCATTAAAGATTTTTTTGTCCGTAATAAGCCCCGGGGCCGTGTTTGCGTTGAAAGTGCTTTTCAATTAGCAGCGGATCCATCTCCAGGGAAGGATTTATGGCATACGCTACAGCGGCCATTTTTGCCACCTGCTCAAGA
>JBAZHT010000047.1:0-13648 GCA_041652255.1 Bacteroidales bacterium | reverse complement strand
CCACTCCCTGATGCCATATGCCTTTACGGGTATAGATGTGATTACCGGATTCCCCGGCGAGAGCGAAACTGATTTCATCAATACATACAACCTCTTAAGGGACCTGAAACCGTCTTATTTGCATGTATTCCCGTTTTCCGTCAGGCCCGGCACACGTGCGGCCTCCTTTCCGGTAAGCGAACGGATCCGGGATGGAATAATATCCGAAAGGGCACATAAATTGGGGGAATTGTCCCGGATGCTGCATAGTGATTTTATTAGTGCCAATAAGGGAAGGAAGGAGGAGGTCTTGTTCGAGGGAAAGACCCGGGAAGGGAAAATGCGCGGTTATACACGGAATTACATAAGGGTTGAAAGACCTTACCAGCGTTCCCTGATCAACAGGGTGGTGGAAATAATATTGGAGTGATTATGTACCGGGACCTGTTTACAGTATTTTTCAGGATCGGCGCCTTTACAATAGGCGGTGGACTGGCCATGTTGCCTTTGATAGAGGCGGAGGTGGTAAACAGGAAAAAGTGGATCACAAAAGAAGATTTCACGGACCTCTTAGCCGCTACTCAGACACTCCCCGGAGTGATAGCTGTCAATATTGCCGTGGGAGTCGGTTACCGGCTCAAAGGTTTGAAAGGGGCTTTGACGGCTGTAACAGGTGCCGTGATCGCTCCTTTTTTTGCCATTCTGGCCCTGGCCCTGTTTTTTAAAAGTTTCCGGGACAATCCTGTGGTGGAACGGATATTTTTGGGAATGCGGCCCGTTGTGGTAGCCCTTATTGCAGTTCCGGTCATCACGACCATGAGGGCCATAGGGCTGACTGTGGTAACCGGTTTTATTGCTGCTTCATCGGCATTGCTTATCTGGCTTTTTGGCGTTTCCCCCGTATGGGTGATCCTGGCTGCCGGTCTGGGGGGCTATTTGTGGTACCGTATAGATAAATACAGGAAAAGGAGGCGAGGCGTATGATCTATTTGCAGCTTTTTCTGACTTTTTTAAAGATCGGACTGTTCTGTTTTGGCGGTGGCTATGCCATGCTCTCCCTGATCCAGGATGAAGTGGTTGGACATCATGGTTGGCTCTCCATGCAGGAATTTTCGGATATAGTGGCCGTATCCCAGATGACTCCCGGACCCATCGCTATCAATACAGCCACTTACGTGGGATATATTTCTTCCGGCGGCAATGTACTGGGTTCCGTCATGGCAACCCTGGCCCTGATACTCCCTTCTGTTGTGATGATGATCCTGGTGAGCCGTTTCATAATTAAATACAAGAAAAATCAAACCGTTCAGGGGATTTTCCGGACCATTCGCCCGGTAGTAGTGGGATTGATCGCATCGGCAGTTCTGGTTATGGCTACCCCTGAAAATTTTGTGGATTATCGCAGTTACCTGTTGTTCTCGCTGGCTTTTCTGGCTGCCTATTTTTATAAGGTACATCCCATCCTGTTGATGTTCCTGGGTGGTGTGGCCGGTTTTTTGATGTACTGACAGGCCCGGTAACAGCCACTCGTTATTTTTTCCGTAAATTTGTCATCCGGAAAATTTATCTATGGAATTCAAGCTTCAAGCACCCTACAAGCCTACGGGGGATCAGCCGCAGGCAATAGAACAGCTGAGTACTCTCTTCAGGGATGGTACCGAAGCTGCCGTTTTGCTGGGTGTCACTGGGTCAGGCAAAACATTTACCATGGCCAATGTCGTGGAAAAATTGCAAAGACCGACACTGGTTATCAGCCATAACAAAACATTGGCGGCTCAGCTTTATTCCGAGTTTAAGAGCTTTTTTCCTGATAATGCCGTGGAATATTTTGTGTCTTATTATGATTATTACCAGCCGGAAGCATACCTTCCTGTAACGGATGTGTATATTGAAAAGGATTTGAGTATTAACGACGAAATAGAGAAACTCCGGTTGAGCACTTCTTCTGCCCTTCTGAGCGGCAGAAGAGATGTGCTGGTCGTATCCAGTGTTTCATGCCTCTACGGAATAGGGAATCCGGACGACTTTCACGCCAACACCATAACCCTGAAAACAGGACAGGCACATGATTTCAACCAGTTGCTGTACAGATTGGTGGATGCCCTGTATTCACGTAATGAAAACGAATTCAAAAGGGGTACTTTCAGGGTCAGGGGAGATGTCATTGATATATACCTGGCTTACGATGACATAGCCTGCCGGATCGCCTTCTGGGGCGACCAGATTGAATCCATAGAACGTTTTGATCCGGTAACGGGAGGTGTGCTTGAAAGAATCGAAGGAATTGCCATTTATCCGGCCAGTGCTTTTGTGACAACAAAAGAAAGAAAGGAAAAAGCCATCAAAAACATCCAGGATGATTTGACCGAACGTATTGCATACCTTAAGGATGTGGGGAAACACATGGAGGCAAACCGGTTGCTGCAACGTGTGGAATTTGATATTGAGATGATCCGGGAGCTGGGTTATTGTTCGGGCATAGAGAATTATTCCAGGTATTTTGACGGAAGACAGCCCGGAACCCGGCCTTTCTGCCTGCTGGATTATTTTGCCGATGATTTTTTAACCATTATTGATGAAAGTCATGTAACCCTGCCCCAGGTAAGGGCTATGTACGGGGGCGACCGTTCCAGGAAAGAAGTGCTTATTGAGTACGGGTTCCGTCTGCCGGCCGCTGCGGACAACCGACCCCTGACTTTTGAAGAATTTGACACCGTCATAGGTCAGCGTATGTACGTTTCAGCCACGCCGGCAAATTATGAACTGGAAAAATCCGGCGGGTTGATTGTAGAACAGGTAGTACGACCCACCGGTCTGCTGGATCCGCCCGTGGAAGTGAGAAAAACAGAAGGCCAGATAGATGATCTGATAGAAGAGATCCGTATCTGTGCATCAAAAGATCAGCGGGTACTGGTGACCACCCTGACCAAACGCATGGCCGAAGAATTGCATAAATTTTTGCAAAAAATACAGATCCGTTGTACTTATATACACTCGGATGTGGAAACCCTGGAAAGGATCAGGATCCTGGAGGAGTTTCAGAAGGGGTATTACGATGTGCTCATAGGAGTCAATCTTTTACGGGAAGGGCTTGACCTTCCCCAGGTATCACTGGTAGCCATACTGGATGCTGACAAGGAAGGATTCCTCAGGTCCGAAAGGGCCCTGACACAAACAGCCGGAAGGGCCGCACGTAATGTAGACGGAAAAGTAATCATGTATGCAGACCGCATGACAGAATCTATGGCACGGACCATACGGGAAACCGAAAGAAGACGCAAAAAACAGATACAATATAACAAGGAGAACGGAATAACGCCTACTCAGATAGCCATAAATGTTAGGGACACATTAGGGCAAGGCAATATATACCGGGAGCATGGAGATACGATTTCCATGGTTGCCGAAGATCCCGTTACGCGTTCCATGACCCCGCAACAACTGGAGAAAGCCATAGCCACGGCCAGACAAAGAATGGAAGATGCTGCTTCTAAACTGGATTTTATTACGGCTGCCGGTTTCAGGGATGATATGTATGCACTGGAAAAACTACGTAAATGAACACGCAGGGGAATGCTCAAATGATAGCCCGTGCCAAAGACTATGCACGGGATAAGCTGACCGGTCTTGAAAGGGGTAACGGAAAGCCGTTCATGACCCACGTGGATGCCGTTGCGCACATTGTTGAAAACGAGATCGGCCTTACCCGGGAATCGATCGCTACCGTATACCTGCATGAAGCCAGCCGCAAGGATCCGGGACTTCTGGACGAGATCGGGAGGGACTTCGGGAGTGATATCGGGTTACTGGTAGCCGGACTGAACAAGATCTCGACTATCAATCCAAAAGACACCCGGCTGCAGGCAGACAATTACAGGAAACTGATCATCTCCTACTCGGCAGATCCCCGTGTAACTCTCATTAAACTGGCAGACAGGCTGGAAGTAATGCGTTCTCTGCCAGAGTGCTTTCCCCGCAGCGAACACATTAAAAAAGCGACAGAAACGTTGATGTTGTATGCTCCCCTGGCACACCAGCTGGGATTGTACAGAATTAAGAGCGAATTGGAAGACCTTTCCTTCAGGATCATCCAACCGGAAAATTACCGCCTGATCACCAACAAAATAAGGGCAACCGAAATAGAACGCAAGGCCCGGATAGCCGGCTTTGTCAGGCCGTTGGAAAAAGAATTGAGATCGGCCGGAATACACTACGAACTGAAAAGCCGTACAAAAGCCACCTATTCCATATGGCGTAAAATGCAGGCACAACAGGTAGATGTGGATGAAGTATACGATATCCTGGCCATTCGGTTCATAATAGATACGCCTCCTGAAAAAGAAAAAGAAGTATGTTGGCAGGTATATTCGCTGGTTACACAGATTTACGAGCCTATCCCGGAGCGAATGCGCGATTGGATCACCGTTCCCAAAGCAAGCGGTTATGAATCGCTGCACATTACAGTCCGCACCCCTGATCAATGGGTCGTGGAGGTCCAGATCCGCAGCAGGCGCATGGATGTGGTTGCCGAGTATGGGGTGGCGGCACATTGGGCATACAAAGGGATGCGTAATGAAGAGGTCCTGAACGACTGGCTGGGGAATGTGAGAAAACGGTTGCAGAACCCTGCGGAAGAATTCAAATCCGGGGAAGATGCCGACCTTTTCAAACCCAATGAAATATACGTCTTTACTCCGACAGGAGATTTGAAACGCTTGCCGGCAGGGTCTACCGTTCTGGACTTTGCTTTTGAGGTACACACCAACGTAGGGCTCAAATGCACCGGAGGTCGTGTGAACGGTAAAATGTCCCAGGTACGGGACATCCTGAATACAGGCGATGTCGTTGAGATCCTTACTTCCAAAAACCAGAAGCCTTCCAGGGACTGGTTGAATTTTGTGGTATCAGGAAAAGCCAAAAACAAGATCCGGCAAAAATTGCGTGAAGAAGCCGGGATCCAGGATGCCGCAGGCAGGGAGATTCTGGAAAGACGTCTGAAAAACTGGAAAACAGAGCTCACTCCTGACGACACTGCCCGTCTGCTTAAAAAGTTTAGGATCAAGCAAATAAGCGATTTTTACGCAGCCATTGCGCGGGAGGATATTCCCCTGCAGGAAATTAAGTCTTTTTTGACTCAGGAAGAACCTTCAAAAGAAGAAAAAACCACAAAGCCATCTCCTGAAACCCTGACTGCAGAAAAGGAGGAAGGTAATACACGCTACGGTGAAGGCGATTACCTGGTCATAGACGATTCATTCGGTCGTATAAAATACAAACTGGCAAAATGTTGCAATCCCGTTATAGGAGATCCCGTCTTCGGTTTTGTTTCCATTAAGGAAGGCATCAAAATTCACAGGATGAGTTGTCCCAATGCAGCCCGTTTGATGGAACAATACCCTTACCGGATACAAAAGGTAAGATGGCGCAACACCGTTACTTCAGCCGTTTTTCAGGTGGGAATACGGGTGACGGCTTATGAAGAGATCGGGCTGGCCGGTGAAATAGGAGAAGTGATGAGAAATCTTTCCCTCAATATGAGAAGTTATACCTTTTCAGGACACGGCGGAAAGGTCGTAGGGCGTTTGCAGGTGGCTGTTAATTCCAACAAACAGGTAGACTTGCTGTTGTTCCATTTGAGAAAGATAAGGGGGATTATTAAGGCAGTGAGGGAATGATGTTATGAGTGAAGAAAAGATTGTTGTTAAAGGGGCACGGGTTCATAACTTAAAGAACCTTTCCATTGAAATTCCCCGGGATCAGTTCATTGTTATCACCGGCGTCTCGGGCTCGGGGAAATCTTCACTGGCTTTTGACACCCTGTTTGCCGAAGGGCAGCGACGCTACGTGGAAAGCCTCTCGGCATATGCCCGCCAGTTCCTGGGAAGGATTAAAAAACCCGATGTGGATCTGATAGAAGGCATTCCGCCGGCCATTGCCATAGAACAAAAGGTAAATACGCGCAACCCCCGTTCTACGCTTGGAACATCAACGGAAATCTATGATTATTTGCGGTTGTTGTACGCCCGGATAGGAAGAACCTATTCTCCCGTTTCGGGAAAAGAAGTAACACGTCATACGGTTGTGGATGTGCTGCAGTTCCTGTTTACGTTGCCTGGAAATTCCCATGCCCTGATATTGGCTCCTTTCGGCTGGGATGACAGGCAACGCCGTGTAGAGATCCTTTTACAACTGCAACAGGAAGGATTTGCGCGTTTCTGGGACGGAAAGGAAATGATCCGGATCGAGGATATTTTGCAGCAAAAAATCAAATACGACAACCGGGATGTCTTTCTTCTGACCGGTCGTGTGAGTCCGGCGGACAATCCCGATAACAGGGCCCGTATAACCGAATCAATCAATACGGCGTTTTCTGCAGGGCAGGGGACATTGTTTATTCAGACAGAAGAACGTGTGGTCCCGTTTTCAACACGTTTTGAAGCCGACGGGATCACTTTCATGGAACCCAATGAATACATGTTCAGTTTCAACAATCCCCTTGGAGCCTGTCCCGTTTGCGGCGGATACGGACAAGTTACCGGAATAGATGAATCCCTGGTGATCCCCGATACCGGTCTGTCCGTATACCAGGATGCCGTGGCGTGCTGGAGGGGGGATGTTATGAAAACATTCAAAGAGGAAGTTATAAGGAATGCATCCGCAGCCGGGTTTTCCATACATAAGCCATACAGGGAACTTACGGACCGGGAAAAAGACTGGTTGTGGAACGGAGACGACCGCATAACTGGAATAAACAAGTTCTTTAAACAGCTGGAATCGGCCAGGTACAAGATTCAATACCGGATCATAATCAGCCGTTTTACCGGGAAGACTCTGTGTCCGGAATGTTCCGGGACCCGGTTGCGGAAAGAAGCTTCTTACGTCCGTATTTCCGGGATGCGCATAGACCAGCTTCTGGATATGCCTGTTTCACAGTTGGCTGTGTTTATGGATAGTGTCAGCCTTACCCAAAGGGAACTGGAAATTGCAGGCAGAACGCTGGAAGAGGTCCGGTCCCGGCTGCATTTTCTGAACCAGGTAGGGTTGGGGTACCTCACCCTGAACAGACGGTCTGCGACATTGAGCGGAGGTGAAAGTCAGCGTGTGAACCTGGTAAGTTCGCTGGGAAGTTCGCTGGTCGGGAGCCTTTATATTCTTGACGAGCCGAGTATTGGGCTGCACCCTCGGGATACTCAGCGGCTTCTTGCTTCCCTGAAAGCACTCAAAGAAATGGGTAATACCGTGATTGTCGTGGAGCATGACGAGGAAATCATGCGTGCTGCCGATCAGATCATAGATATTGGGCCTTTGGCGGGAAAAGACGGGGGCAACCTTATGTACCAGGGACCGCCTGTTCTGCCGGGCCAAAAGATTGATACAGGCCAAAGCCGTACCCTTCGTTTTTTAAGCGATACCAACGTCATTCCTGTTCCGGTACGTTCAAGAACGTGGAATTCCTATATCATGGTCAGGGGGGCTTCCCATAACAATTTGAAAGACATTGACGTGAAGTTTCCACTGCAGGTCTTTACAGCAGTTACCGGAGTCAGTGGTTCGGGTAAATCGTCGCTGGTAAGAGATGTTCTGTATTATGCCCTCAGTCGCCATTACAACCAGGCCAGAACTCCGGCTCCCGGAAAATTCGACGGTCTTGGAGGAGACCTGCACCGGTTGGCAGGAGTAGAACTGGTAGATCAAAATCCCATAGGAAAGTCTTCCCGTTCCAATCCCGTAACCTATATAAAAGCCTATGACGATATACGAAAACTTTTTTCCGAACAGCCGTATGCCAGGATGAACGGTTACGGGCATTCTCATTTTTCGTTTAATATTGAAGGAGGACGGTGCCCCGAGTGCCAGGGAGAAGGCGTTGTTAAAGTGGAAATGCAGTTTATGGCCGATGTCGTTCTAACGTGTGAATCCTGCGGAGGCAGACGTTTTAAACCGGATATTCTGGAAGTCAGGTATAAAGACAAAAACATATATGATGTTCTGGAGATGACTATTGAAGAAGCCATTGCTTTCTTCTCTTCTCAAAAAGAATCTGCAGCCTTACGAATTGCTGATAAGTTAAGACCTTTGGATGAGGTAGGGCTTTCATACATCAAACTGGGGCAAAGCAGCAGTAGTTTGAGCGGGGGTGAAAGCCAGAGAGTAAAACTGGCTTATTTCCTGTCACGGGAGAGTTCCGAGACAAACAGGTTGTTTATATTTGACGAACCTACTACGGGATTGCATGTGTTTGATATTGAAAAATTACTAAAATCCTTTCAGATTTTGATCAAAAACGGACATTCCGTGCTTGTGGTGGAACACAATATGGATGTGGTAAAATGTGCCGACTGGGTCATAGACATGGGACCCGATGCAGGGCAAAACGGGGGGACTTGTTGTTTTTGCGGAACACCCCGGGCGTTGGCCGAAAGAACGGAACTTCCTACCGGAAAGGCTTTACGTTCAAAAATTATACAAGAACCTTTGTAATGTCTTTTTACTATTTTTGTCAAATGGTCCTGAAAAATTATGTTACCGTCCTAAAAATAACACTCATCAGCCTGGGTGTTCAGTCGGGAAATTCACTAATGGCACAAGAACCTGAATCGTTTGTGCCTTCATTTTGCATTGCTCCCCAGATAGGGACTGATATTGGCGGTGCCATGCCTGTGCCCATGAATGCCGTTGGGGGCTCTTTCAATGCATATCCTAAGCTGAATGCAACCCTGGGTGCCCGTTTTTTTCTCAATATTCATTCCCGCTGGACCCTGGGGGCTAACCTCAGTTACAAGACCATTGCCATGGATGCGGATGCCCGTGTCACTAATCAGAAGTTCAAAGGGGAAAATATGGTGCAGTATTTTACGGGAACTTCCCAGATGTCTATGGGATTCACCTTGCTGGAACTTCCCGTATATGCCGAATTTCTGGCCGGTAAAAAAAGACAGCATGGTATCCAGTTGGGATTTTTTGGGGCTTATGTTTTTATATCCCACTTTATTACAAATGCCATGAAAGGGTTTATAGGGTCTGAGCCCGACCGTATAGATTCCGAAATAGCCTCACCGCAGGTAATGGATTTTTCCTCTTTGCTTGATACCTGGGATGCCGGACTTTTCCTGGGTTACGAGGCGCGTATATTTCCGCGTATCCGGATGGGATTTCATGTAATGATGGGTGTAAAGGACATCTTTCAACCCGGGAGCGATTTTTTCGATTATAAAATGAAACAAATGCGGGGCAGTGTTACCGTATCATATGACCTGATCCGTATCCATCAGCGCTGAACCATATCCCATAAGGTAAAGAAAAGCCATCGTGTCCTGAGTTCCAGAACAGGCAGATCTATGATATCCGGGGTATCCCGCGGTTTGTAAGTGTGATCGTTCACCCCCGATGTTACCAGGAGGGAAGGGATATTTTGTTGCGATAAAAAAAATTGCTCAGTCATGGTGAAAAATATTTCAGCAAATTCCGGACTTTGATAAAAAGAATAATCCAGTTCCAGTCCGGTATTGTAATAAGCATTGTTGTTGTTCATGGACCGGATGATATGGTCAGGGACTTTTTCCGCCCCCAGTATAAGCATGTATTTACGTGAGTTCCCGGGGGGAGCCAGGGTAGTTCCTATCTGGTCCAGGTTGAGGTTCAGCACTACCTGTTCCGCAGGAATTCCCAGGGATAAAGCAAAGATCCGGGCTCCGGTCATGGAAAATTCCTTGGCATCATAAGCCACAAAGATGAGGTTGCGTGTAAGTCCGTGTCCGTCGTTTGTCGCAGCCCCAAAAGCTTCAGCCAGAGATAATAAGGCAGCTACTCCCGATGCATTGCTGTCTGCCCCGGGATAAAGAACTCCTTCTATGACACCCAGGTGATCGTAATGCGCAGATATGATAATGTATTCGTGGCTTCCTTTACCCGCGGCCGGTATCCATCCGATCAAGTTACGGCCTCTCTGGCCGGTGGGACATACAAATCCCTGTATGTACGAACCGTTATACCGGTAGGGATTTGCCGTACCCAGAGGACGCAACCCGAATTTTTCGAATTTTTTGTTGATGTATTGGGTCGCTTCGGAACCACCCGGAGATCCGGTTTCCCTGCCCTGTAAAAGACTGTCTGACAGGAAACGTATATGGTAATCCAATTCTTGCAGGGTGACTTTGCGGGCATAGTCTTCCGGACGAGCCCTTTGTGCCTGCAACGGAACCGCCGGGAAAAGAAGAAGTATTGAAATGCAAGACACAAAAAGGAAAAGGCGCGGCATATTTTTTGTTTTTCAATTGCAAAGGAACAAATTTTTCCTCTCAAATTTTATACCTTTGACAAATGGTAAAAAAACACCGCCTGTATCTGGTCCTTCTGGCTTTTCTTTTTTTAACAGCGGGAAGGGCTGAAGCCCAATACGATAAACAACAGTTCTTTTACCGCGGACAGCATCTGTTATTTGAAGGACGTTATCAGCAGGCTATTGATAATTTCAACAAACTCATTCAGCTGGACCCCGCGTTACATGAAGCTTATTTTTTCAGAGGTATAGGAAAGTACAACCTGGGAGATTTCCTGGGAGCCCGCACGGATTTTGACCGGGCCATATCCATTCATCCCATTTTTACCATGGCATTTCATTACAGGGCAATTACGAATTCCCGTCTGGGAGAATACGAAGAAGCCCTGAAAGACTTACAGGAAGCAATAGATTTGCGTCCCGGTTATAACGGGTTGTATTTCAGCCGGGGTGTTACTTACCTGTTGTCCCAGCAGTTTGAACTGGCCGAGGCAGATTTCAACCGTTTTATTCGTCACGAACCCCGGGTAAGCGAAGCATACCTGAACAGGGGTGCCTGTTACCTGTATCTGAAGGATACTGTAAAAGCCCTGCATGATTACGAGACAGCCATTTTGCTGAACAAATTCGATCCGGAAGGCTACATCCGAAGATCGCGTGTTTATGCCATGCAGGAGCAATATCCGGCAGCCCTTGAGGATCTGGACCAGGCATTATCACTGGATCCGGAAAATTCATTTGCCTATTTCAACCGCGCCCTGATCCGCTACAATCAGAATGACCTTAACGGGGCCCTGGCCGATCTTGAAAAAGTACTGCAGGAAGATCAGGGGAATGCCCTGACCTTATACAACCGGGCATTGATACGTACGCAGATTGGAGATTACAACAACGCCCTGGAAGATTATGACCGGGTTATTTCCATAAATCCCAACAACGTATTGGCGTATTACAACCGGGCCGCTTTATTCATTCAAATGGAACGTTACAGAGATGCCATGCGAGACTACGACAAAGCCATTGAGCTGTATCCGGATTTTGCGAACGCCTATATGAACCGTTCCTTTGTCAAGAACAGGTTGGGTCTGTTTGCAGCAGCCGAGTTGGATTATAAGGTAGCTCAGAATAAGGTCAACGATTACAAATCCCGGCTGGGAGATACCACTTACTCGGCATTCGCGGACACTACACAGCGTTTTGACCGTTTGCTGGCACTGGATGCCGATTTTGCCAAGAAAGACTTCAACAACGAACTGCTTCAATACAGGGACGTGGATATACGTCTGAAACCACTTTACAAATTGCTGACCGGCCCGGCGGAAAATACCATAGCACTTGAACAAAGGTATTATTATGAGGACCTTGAAAAATTTATTCTCCGTCAGTCAATACCTGTAAGTTTGTTCAGTCACGAACCTGATACAGACCCTGAACGCATTGAATTTCAGAGAGAACAAGTTGAAAAGCTAATCCGGGGCGAAGAAGCTTCTCCGGATCTGTACTTCATCCGGGGCATCCTGGATTTCCAGAGCAAATTGTTCAATGCTTCTCTGGCATCTTATAACCGTGCTATTGAAAAAGATCCCGACAACGTTTTTTATTACATAAACCGCGCTGCATTACAAAGCGAGATGATAGACTTTATCTCTTCTATGGAAAATAACGTGCAGATCCTCACCCTGGACCAGGCGGGCACCACACGTACACGTGTACAGGAACAGGGCCGTCGCCAGTATGATTATTCCGGAGCCATAAACGATCTGGAAAAAGCAGCTCTGTTGGCTCCCGATTTTGCCCATATTTACTACAACCTGGGGAATCTCTATTGTTTGTCGGGAGATTTTCCCCGCTCCATAACCAATTATTCAAAAGCCCTGGAATTGTATCCTTATCTTGCAGAAGCTTATTACAACCGGGGCCTGATTCAGATCTATCTGAAAGAAAAGGAAAAAGGGTGTATGGACATATCTACGGCCGGGGAATTGGGTATTCAGGATGCCTACAGTGTAATAAAAAAATTCTGTGTTACTGATGAGTAACACAGAACCTTTTCCGGTAATGCCTGTATAAAGCTTTATTTCGAGTACGAATCCTTTACGTAGGCAGCTTTGTTCAAAAAATCGTAAGAAGCTTTGATGCTTTCAAAAGGAGCCATATCGAATGCTTCCTGTTCCACAATGGCGTATTTAAGTCCCGATATTTCTGCTTTTTCATAGATGGCCTGGAAATCAATCTTTCCGGAGGCTCCTATTTCCTTATCGTCTTTAACATGCCACAGGTCAAATCTGCCGGGATATTTATCCATGTATTCGACAGCAGGAGCACCGCCTTCCTGGCTCCAGTAGACATCAATCTGGAAGAAAACTTTTTCGGGATCCGTCTTTTGAAGCATATGATCATACAGGACAACATCGTCGAAAACCGTAGTAAATTCATGGGAGTGATTGTGGTATCCAAAGCGGATGCCTGCATTATTGCATTTTTCACCTACCGCATTAAATAATTCACAATACTTAGAAAGTCCTTCCAGGGATTCGTAAGCACTTTTCCACATTGAGGGTTGAACTATGTACAGAACGCCTGTTGACAGGTGATCAGCGATGGCTTTGTCCCACCATGCCATACATTCTTCCCATGAAGTGACATTCGGATCCGGTCCGTTGATATGTGAGGATATTACTGCCAGTCCTTTGGAATTACAAAGTTCTTTAAAAGAATCACCGGACATGTCGTAGAAAGTACCTTCCGGGGCATTGTAACCGGCCATTTCCACAAATGTGTAGCCGGCTTCGGTCACGGCATCCAGAGAAGTGTCAAGGTCTTCATTGATCTGATCTCTGATGGAGTATAGTTGAAGACCGATCTCTTTTTGTACGGGTTCTGTAGCGCAGGATACCAGACTAAAAGCAGAAACCGTTGCCATAATGATTGTTGTGAGAATCTTGCGTACCATTAGTCGAGAATTTTTACTTTGATGTTTCTGAACCATACATCATCGCCGTGATCCTGTAAGCCAATGTAACCTGCTTTTTCTTCTCCTCCGCAATTCAGTAACAGATCGTAGGCTACCGGCCATTTGTCTTTGCTGAATTTACTGTTGTCAAGCATTTCCTGCCACTGGGGAGTCCACAAATGGTATTCCAGGACCGGTTCTCCGTTCTGAAAATGAGCCACAGTACCTTTATAAACCAGGATCTTACCTGTGTTCCATTCGCCGAAAGGCTTAGAGTTCTGGGGTTTTGCAGGGATCATGTCATAAAGGGAAGCAGACTGGCGGTTGCCGTCTATACCCAACATGGCATCGGGATGGTTGGCGTTGTCCAGAATTTGGTATTCGGGAGCCGAGATGTAAATGGGTTCGCCCGGGACCTCTTGTGCCATGTAGAAAAA
>JBAZHT010000046.1:0-13964 GCA_041652255.1 Bacteroidales bacterium | reverse complement strand
CCATCATGCGTAATCCGTCAACCATAAAAGCATAGCCGTACAAATCAGAATCCAAAGGATTTGTGGTATAAGTCCATATTCCCTTGTCATCCTTTGTCATAAGCTCACTCCCGGGCATCCATCCCTGTGAAGGAATAAAGTCCCCTGTCAGTTTTACTTCTTTGGCATTGGGAGCAAGAAGCCGGAACGTTACGGAATGGTCGGGATTCACCTGTGGAGATACAATGTCGGGACCACCCATAAAAAGTGCCTGTTGTGCCGAAAGCACATGGGAGCACAACAGGCAGGCCAGTGCCGTGTAAATGATTTTTCTGATCATGATTATATAAATTAATAAGAATTCAACCCTGCAGCTTTTTGTATTTGAACGGTTTGATTTCCGTTCCCAGGCGGCGTTTCCGGTTCTCTTCGTATTCACTGTAGGAGCCTTCAAAGAAATACACCCCGGAATCACCTTCAAAAGCCAGTATGTGAGTGGCAATGCGATCCAGGAACCACCGGTCGTGGGATACAATCACGGCACAACCGGCAAAATTTTCAAGGCCTTCTTCCAGGGCTCGTATGGTGTTGACATCTACGTCATTGGTAGGTTCGTCCAATAAAAGGACATTGGCGTTTTCCTTAAGTGTCAGTGCCAGATGCAGCCGGTTCCGTTCCCCGCCGCTCAGAATGCCGCATTTTTTTTCCTGATCTGCGCCTGAGAAGTTGAAGCGGGAGACATACGCCCGAGCGTTGACCTGGCGGTTTCCCAATTGAATGTATTCCGAGTTCTCGGCAATGGTCTGGTAGACCGTCTTTTCCGAATCTATCTGTTTATGCTGCTGGTCTACGTAAGCCAGACGGACGGTCTCTCCTACACGGAAAGTCCCGGCATCGGGAAACTCGGTTCCCATGATAAGGCGAAACAGGGTGGTCTTTCCGGCACCGTTGGGTCCGATCACTCCCACAATCCCTGCAGGAGGCAATTTAAAATTCAGGTTTTCAAAGAGGAGCTTATCCCCGTAAGCCCTGGAAACGCCGGAGGCCTCTATCACATTGTCCCCCAGCCTTGGGCCGTTGGGAATGAAAATCTCCAGGCGCTCTTCTTTCTGCCGCCCGTCCTCGTTGAGCATTCTTTCATAAGCTCCAAGACGCGCCTTGGATTTGGCACGACGCGCTTTTGGTGCCATGCGCACCCATTCCAGCTCCCGTTCCAGTGTCTTGCGTCGCTTGCTCTCCTGCTTTTCTTCCATCGTCAGCCGAATGGTTTTCTGTTCCAGCCAGGAAGAATAATTGCCTTTCCAGGGAATGCCTTCCCCCCGGTCCAGTTCCAGGATCCACCCCGCTACGTTGTCCAGGAAATACCGGTCGTGGGTAACGGCAATCACCGTTCCCCTGTATTGCTGCAGGTGGGCTTCCAGCCACTGTACACTCTCGGTATCCAGGTGATTGGTGGGCTCGTCAAGCAAAAGCACATCGGGTTCGCTCAGCAGCAGGCGGCACAACGCCACCCTACGACGCTCGCCTCCGCTCAGGTGTTTCACAGAAGTATCCGCCGGGGGGCATTGCAGGGCATCCATAGCCCGTTGCAATTTTGAATCCAGGTCCCAGGCTCCTGCATTGTCAATCTGTTCTGTCAACTCGCCCTGGCGGAGGATCAGATCGTTCATCCGGTCATCGCTCATGGGCTCGGCAAACTTCAGGTTCACTTCTTCGTATTCTTTCAGCAGGTTGACCACATCCTGCACCCCTTCCTGAACCGTTTCCATGACTGTCTTTGAATCATCCAGCCGGGGCTCCTGTTCCAGGTAACCCACGGAATAACCGGGAGCCCATACCACTTCGCCTTCCGTACCCGATTCGATACCGGCTATGATCTTAAGCAATGTAGACTTCCCGGATCCGTTCAACCCTATCACACCTATCTTTGCCCCGTAAAAGAACGACAAATAGATGTTTTTAATGATGGTTTTATTGCTTGAAGGCAGGATCTTGCTGACCCCATTCATTGAAAAAATTACTTTTTCATCTGCCATGATCAGAATTTTTTAATACGAAAATGACAATAGGGATTGTGGCCCGTTTTATCGTAATAATGCTGGTGGTAGTCTTCCGCTTTCCAGAAACGGGTAGCAGGAGTCAGGGCGGTATTGACGGTATGCCCCTTTTCCCTTAGGATTTCCATAAGTTTTTGTGACACAACCCTTTGTTTGTCGTTTGTGTAAAAAATCTCTGACCGGTATTGCGGTCCAATGTCCGGGCCCTGTCCCCCGGTTTGTCCCGGATCATGGATCTCAAAAAACAAACGGCACAGTTCTTCAAAACCGGTTAAAACCGGGTCAAATTCCACTTCCACAGCCTCTGCATGGCCGGTTTGATGGGATTTGACTTCTTCATAAGTGGGATTTTCTTTATCCCCTCCAATGTACCCGACTGTCGTATTGATAACTCCGGGAGCCCGGTCCAGGTAATGTTGCACACCCCAAAAACAGCCTGCTGCAAATATTGCTTTTTCCATGGCACAAAGATAAGAAAAAGGAGTGTTATCTTTGCAGCATGCATCCGCTGGAAAAAATGATCAGCCAGGGGGAACATGTGCAGCAGGATTTCAAATATTTTCTGAATGACGCGAAAAAAATAGCACGTTCCCTGGCCGCCTTTGCCAATACAGAAGGCGGCAGACTTCTTGTGGGAATTAAGGATAATGGTAAAGTAGCCGGATTGAAACACAAGGAAGAAGAAGCCTACGTGGTAGAAGCAGCGGCCCATGTATTCTGCAAACCTGCCGTCAAATATGCAACGCGTTTTTGGGAATACGAAGGTAAAACCGTCCTGGAAATAGATGTTCCCAAAAGCACTAAGGCACCTCATACAGCTCCGGATGAGACAGGTAAACAAGCGTGTTATATCAGAAAGAACGATGAAAACAAAGTGGCCTCGCTGCTTGAGACCACTGTGCTTAAAATGACGTATTCATCAAAACCATTATCCTTTACCCTGGATTCCCGGCATAAACGGTTGCTGGAAGTACTCCGAACCTATGACATCCGACGTGGTTACGATATTGAAGAATTGTCGCGGCTGAGCCTTATGACACAACAAGAATGTATAACCGCCCTGGCCGGATTGATAGCCAGCGACACCATTCAAACCTCCAGGTAACCTTTGATGGCATCCACGTAAGCGCGAAACGCTTCCAGCCCTTTTGATGTAATCCGGCATACCGTCCGGGGTTTCTTCCCTTTGTAGGTCTTTTCTATATCAATATATCCCGCATTCTGAAGTTTATCCAGCTGAATGCTCAGATTCCCCGAAGTAGCGCCTGTCTTTTCCTGCAGGTACACAAAATCGGCTTCTTCAAGTGCAATAAGTACCGACATAACGGCGAGTCTTAATTCAGAATGCAAAAGGGGATCTAACTGGTTAAGCATTGTTGTTTTGTTTTTTATTGGCAGCATAATGCAACATGTGACCCGGTATTACCATTATTATGGCAAAAGTCGCACATATCAGGAGAACACTATCCAATCCCTTTACCCATAAAAACACGAAAGAGAGCAAAATTCCCAGTATACCACATACAATAAATGGTTTATAAAGGACCATCAGACCGGAACTGCAAACACCAATCGCTGCGAGCAGAGCCATAATAAAAGTAACGGGAAAATCCCCCCGGAGAAGAAACGTTGCAGCCATACACAAAAGCATGACTCCGGAAATAAGGATCCATATGCGGCCGATCAGGAGTCCCATATGTGAATTGGACAAACCACGGCTTCGGGTACGGTTACGGCCGATTAAACTACACAGGGTCCAGCCCAGAACCGGAATGGCCATCCACAGCAAGTTATACATATAATTGTTTGTTATTCGCAATGCGATCCAGACAGCCAGTGATGTAATAACACTTGCATATCCGAATACGATCATAGGCACTGCCGCATTTTTCTCAATTCCCTTACGGGTGTTGTCGATCATCCTGGTGATCAACTCCAGACTTTCTTTTTCATTCATAATTTTATCCATGCTAAAAATTTAATGTTGCTACAAATATAAAGTACTTTATTTAATAAACCTAGTATTTTTTAAAAATATTTCTATATTTGCGTCGTGATATATTTGTTTCACATATCCTCTATGATAATGCGAATGCATCGTTAAGATGCAATTCCGTCCGGGACTTTTCCCTGTCCCACTCCATTTCCTTTTTATAACATATAATTTAACGACATAATGTCTGTATTTAAACATTTTGAGACCTTACAGGTCCATGCCGGACGTACTGCGGATCCGGCTACGGGTGCCTGCGCCACTCCCCTGTACCAGACTTCGGCTTTTCGTTTTAACGACATGGAACATGCTGCCCGCCTCTTTGAACTGAAAGAAGACGGGTTTATTTATTCCCGCCTTTCCAATCCCACGGTCCGTGTTCTGGAAGAACGGATTGCCGCTTTGGAAGGATGTGCAGCAGCCGTGGCTACTTCATCGGGGCAGGCAGCACACTTTCTAACATTTCAGAATCTTGCCGGACCCGGTGATAACATCATAACCTTTCCTTCATTGTACGGCGGTACACACACGTTGTTCAGGGACCGATTTCCCGTTTTCGGGATAGGGTTTCGCTTTGCAAACGGTAAAAAACCACATGATGCGGAGGTTCTTATTGACGATCACACCAAGGGCCTTTTTGTGGAAACCATTGCCAACTCGGATTATCACGTACCCGATTTTGAGGCCCTGGCCGATATTTGCCGGAAACACAGGATCCCGCTGATCACGGACAATACATTCGGAGCCGGCGGGTACCTGATTCGCCCGGCAACATACGGAGCCGCCATCATAACCCATTCGGCTACAAAATGGATAGGCGGTCACGGGAACAGCATAGCCGGCATTGTAGCAGATGCCGGGTCCTTTGATTGGGATAACGGTCGTTTCCCTCATTTGACAGAGAATTGCGATTCCTATCACGGATTGAACTTTTGGAAAACATTCGGAAAGAAAACATTTTCCGCCCGCGCCCGCGCTTTAGGGTTGCGGGATTGGGGCTGTTGCTTGTCTCCTTTCAACGCTCTGCTTATCCTCCAGGGAATTGAAACGTTATCTCTGCGTATGCAAAGATCCATGGACAATGCACATGAATTAGCCCTTTGGCTTGAAAAACAGGAATCGGTAGCTCACGTCAGTTATCCCGGATTGAAATCGCATCCTTCATACACAAATGTTAAAAAATATTTCAAAAACGGGGCGGGAGCCGTATTGAGTTTTACTCTTAAAGGAGATCGCAATACCACCGCTCAATTCGTTGAAAGGCTTCAACTGATCACACACCTTTCCAATGTTGGGGATAATAAGACCCTTATAACACATCCGGCTTCCACAACCCATGGACAATTATCGGACAAAGAACTGGAACAGGCAGGCATAGGTCCCGGCACGTTAAGGCTTTCTGTTGGTATAGAACACATTGATGATCTGAAAAATGATCTGTCAGGGTCACTTGGAAAATCTGCCCGATGAAAGAAACAATTTTTTACTATAAAGATCCCTTTAAGCTGGAATGCGGAGATGTGCTGCCCGGCATTAAGATCACGTATCATTGCAGTGAAGGCTCTCCGGAAGGGCGCAAGGTGGTGTGGATATGCCACGCTCTGACAGCAAATTCCAATCCGCAGGATTGGTGGCCAGCCCTGGTTGGTCTCGGAAAATATTTTGATCCCGCCAAACAATTCCTTGTCTGTGCCAACGTTCTGGGTTCGTGCTACGGATCAACCGGTCCGGATGCTGCTGGATTTCCCCTGGTCACCATAAGAGACATGGTCAAAGCCCACGAGTTGTTACGCGATCACCTTAACATTCACACCATTGATCTTCTTATTGGAGGGTCCAGCGGAGGGTACCAGGCCCTGGAATGGAGCATCACCAGTCCCGATCTCATTAAAAACCTCTGCCTGATAGCCTGCAATGCCCGCGTTAGTCCCTGGGGCACTGCTTTAAACGAATCGCAACGTATGGCACTCCGGGCAGATCCTTCTTTTGGGCAGTCACATGACCCCCGGGGAGGAAAACGGGGACTTGCCGCCGCTCGTGCCATAGCATTGTTATCCTACAGATCTTACGAAGGATACGGGAAAACACAGGCCGAGTTGTCGGTCGACGCGTTGTTGGCCTCCAGAGCCTGTTCTTACCAGCAGCACCAGGGAGAAAAACTTACCCGGCGCTTTTGTCCGTACAGTTACTATTCCCTGACCCTGAGCCTGGATTCGCACAATGTGGGACGCGGTCGCCAAAGTGTAGAAATTGCTTTATCCGGCATCCGTGCACGTACGCTGTGCATTGGTATAGACAGCGATCTCCTTTTTCCGGTAGCCGAGATTAAATTTATGGCCCGTCACATACCGGGAGCCGCTTTGGATATTATTACATCTGACTTTGGTCATGACGGGTTTTTACTTGAACACGAACAAATTACAACATCATTATGCAGGTTCTTAAATTCGGAGGTACCTCGGTAGCCAATGCCTCTTCCATAAAACAGGTAATGGAGATCGTCAAAAGATCTTCCGCCAGGGATAAAACAATTGTTGTGGCTTCGGCTCTGAGTGGTGTCACCGATGCCCTGACCGACATAGGAAACCGTGCCGGCCTGGGGGACGACAGCTACCTGCAGGAGATCGGGAAACTGGAACAAAGGCACAAATTGCTTGTCGCAGAACTTATCCCCAAAGATTTCAGGGACGAAGTACTGACGATCCTTTCCATGCTGTTTGAAAAACTCAGGGATGTTTGCCGGGGCGCCTGCCTTATCAGGGAGATCAGCCGGTCAACATCGGACCTCATTGCGGGATTCGGAGAATTGTTTTCTACACGGATCCTTGAAGCAAAATGTAATTCTATGGGAATGAGTTGTAAATGGATAGATTCCCGTCAGATTATACAGACAGGACCGGCTTCCCGCCAAATTACCGTCACCGTCAATACGGTTGTCACTTTTAAAAATATCCGGGAGATGCTTCAGAACAACCCGGCCAAGATCCTGATCCTTCCCGGATTTATTGCCTCGGACCCGGAAGGAAGGACCACCACATTGGGACGGGGAGGTTCCGATTACACCGCATCCCTGCTGGCCGTGGGCGGAAAGGCCCGGATGCTCTGGATCTGGACCGATGTTAACGGTATGATGACAGCCGATCCCGGCATTGTATCTGATGCCCGAACCATAGAGCATATATCCTACAAAGAAGCACTGGAAATATCCCATTTTGGAGCACGCGTTGTGTACCCTCCCACAATTCAACCGGTTGTAGCCAAAGGGATCCCTATAATGGTAAAAAACACGTTTGATCCGGAAGGCCCCGGTACGCTCATAGAGGGGAACCCGCCCGAAGGTCACGATAAGATCCGGGGCATATCGGGAAGCAACCGGATTGCGCTTTTATCAATGGAAGGCAGCGGTATGGTTGGTATTCCCGGCTACTCCAGCCGTCTTTTCAATACCCTTACCCAACAACAGATCAACATCATTTTAATTACCCAGGCATCGTCCGTACACACCATGCTGGTGGCGATTGACGAAAAAGATGCCGAAAAAGCCCGCCGGGCAGCCGATGAAACTTTTGCTTACGAAATATCCCTCCAGAAAGTGGAACCCCTGAAAGTGGAAAGCGGCTATTCCATTATCAGTCTCATAGGAGATGACATGAAAAACCAGTCGGGAGCCAGCGGCCGCATGTTCGAGGCAATAGGACGACGCAACATAACCATCCGGGCCATAGCCCAGGGATCCTCGGAAAAAAACGTTTCCGCCGTTGTGAGAACGTCAGATGTAAAGGAAGCCATCGCTGCAGTACATGAAGAATTTTTCGGCTCGCCTAAAAGGCAGGTCAATCTGTTCATTGCCGGATGGGGTAATGTGGGAAAAAGCCTGACGCGAATGATCTTCCATCAAAAAGAAGTCCTTATGCAGGAAGAAAACCTGGTCTTGCACTTAGCGGGCATCTGCAACAGTAAAAAAATGGTATTTCAAAAAGAAGGAACCCAATCCTTTGATATTTCAGAAGCTCTTGCCAAAAGCGGGACACCTAACAGCAACGGCAGTTTCCCGGATACCATGATAGAAATGAACCTAAGGAACAGCGTATTTGTGGATTGCACATCTGATCATTACATAGCAGCACGTTATGCGGATATACTGGAAGCAGGAATTGCAGTGGTAACGTGTAATAAAATTGCCAATTCGCTGGATATGGATTATTACAAACGACTGCGGTGTGCATCACGCAGGGAAAATACTCCATTCATGTACGAAACCAATGTGGGAGCAGCTCTTCCTGTAATTTCCCTGATCAGGCAAATGCGACGAAGTGGCGATACTCCCCATAAAATTGAAGCCTGTCTGTCCGGAACGCTGAATTATGTATTCAGTAAATACGACGGGACCGTTCCCTTTCATGAGATCGTGGAAGAAGCTTCCCTGATGGGATATACCGAACCCGATCCCAAGACAGATCTTTCAGGTACGGATGTACTACGTAAGGCGTTAATACTGGCCCGTGAATGCGGGCTTGTGGCGGAAGAAGAGGATGTTGAAGCACGTTCGTTCATTCCTTCTGAATGGCCCAACGAGGATCATTTTAAAAACTTACTGCAGAAAAGTATTGACAGTGGTGGCAAATTGCGGTATGTAGCCCGGATTGAAAAAGGGATCATTAAGACAGGGCTTGAACCGGTTCCTGTATCTCATCCTTTTTACAGCCTTGGGGGTACCGACAGCAGTATTATCCTATACAGCAGGCTTTATCCCGACGGGTTACGTATAGAAGGGGCAGGAGCAGGTGCAGCACAAACCGCTTCCGGGTTGTTGAACGATATTCTTCAGACAAAATGAAAAAAAAGGTTTTGGTTGCCGGAGCCACCGGGTTGGTTGGCGGAATAATGATTAAAATATTAGAAGAAAGGGACTTCCCGGTGGATCAGTTTTTCCCCGTTGCTTCGGAACGTTCTGTAGGGAAAACGATCGTTTTTCGTAAAAAGTCCGTCCCGGTTCTCAGTTTTCAGGAAGCTCTTGAACTCAGACCTGACATTGCCCTTTTTTCTGCCGGCAAAGAAGTTTCACGTGTCTGGGCTCCCCGCCTGGCCACAACAGGCTGCCGGGTAATAGACAATTCTTCCTGCTGGAGAATGGACCCGGCGATCAGACTTGTAGTGCCGGAGATCAACGGACACCTTCTCACCGCACAAGACAGGATAATTGCCAATCCTAACTGTTCCACCATACAGATGGTAATGGCCCTGGCTCCGCTTCACAGGCATTACCGCCTTCACAGAATTGTGGTCTCCACGTATCAGTCAGTGACCGGATCGGGTTACAAAGGTTTGGAGCAACTCCTTGCCGAAAGAAACGCACGGACGTTGGACAACAACACCCCTATCCCGAATTCTGTATACCCGCGTCCCATAGATATGAATGTTATCCCTCAAATTGGGGCTTTCCTGGAAAACGGGTATACGGAGGAAGAACTGAAAATGGTGCAGGAAACACAAAAAATCCTGGAGGATCCCGGCATCAGGGTCTCGGCAACCACCGTTCGGGTTCCCGTAAAGGGGGGGCACAGTCTTTCCGTAAATGCATCTTTTAAGAAGCCTTTTACCATGGAAGAAGTCTATTCGCTGCTGACTTCATTTCCGGGTTTGAAGATCATGGGAAACGGTGTAGATCCCGATTTTGTAACTCCCCTGGAAGCCGAAGGCAGGAATCCTGTATATGTATCCCGGATACGCAGGGATCGTTCTATGGATAACGCCTTGGATATGTGGATTGTAGCCGACAATCTGCGTAAAGGGGCAGCCCTCAATGCAGTACAGATCGCAGAAAAACTGTTATCATTTTGATCCAAAGGGAAGAAGGGGCCAGGTATACCTTAAAGACCTGAGCCGATCCCTTGTGAGTGAATCAATATTTTCGGTTGAAAAAGGTACAATGTTCACATCTTTTGTGAATACACCGGGATTACGGCCGTATTTGTAATCATAAGAGAAACGACCTGCAGAATCCAATATCCAGTTAAGACCGGGATCTTCAATGGGAACAGAAATGTAAAAAGCAGCTTGAGTATTCCCCATTTTTAATGTGAGCAAACTGTCTTTTACCAAAGTGGTATATAATTCCCGGGCGGTCTCAAATGCAGGATCAATAAGGATTACCTCTTCATCTATAAGGTCCCTGTACGGGTATTGTCCGCCTTCGTTGTATTCCCTTAATTCAGATAACATCAGTGACAGGGTGTGGCTTTCATACGGGAAATGGGTGCAGCCCAGGACCAGGTATCGCAACGGCTGCGGATTCTTTGAGTTTCTGAGTTTCTCCACCAGGCTCAGCAAGTGATACCGGGCATAATTTTCTGCTGAATTCAATTGAAGATCGCGGGGCCGGTCCTTATTCCCGTTGTACAACATGTGATTGGCTGAGAAATCGAATCCGTAGGCTGCCAACAGGTTGGTGTCGATCCTGTATGCAGGGTGATCCGTGGAAGGACCCCTGTAATCATCTCGTGGCACAAGGGCTCGGGGATCAACGTAATCTTTTTCCGAGTCGACCGCCTCGGCAAATCCCACTGCACCGTGGCTTATGATCTGCAAATTTCCGGTATACCCACGTTCTTTGGCAAAGGACCTGAATGTGTTTTCGTACCCTCCCGAGGCAATGGTCCCGGTTGTGGCAAGTACGCCAACTGCCAGATCTTCTTTGGGACCAATCCTGTCCAAAGTAGCATTGACTCCCGCATGTATCACCCCTATGGCTTTGATCCCCGATCCGCTTTCATCCAGAAATTTTTTAATATCTTCCAGGCCGTAGGCAGTTGCCGTATTACATGCGACAACAAGGATCTTAACCTGATGACCTAAAAGAAACAACGCATCTTTTACTATCAGCTCCCTCAAAAAATCTGTTTTCCCTTCCGATGGATAATTACCGTAAGGCATGTTGGCCTGATCGGCAAGGTATATAAAATCTTCCCCCTCCAGCAAACGGCTGGAAAGTATCGCTTCCAGAACCGTCAATCCACCGGTTCCCGAATCGAAAATCCCTATGGGTAAGTGATTCCTTAATGCAGGATAAGCTGAAAAGTCCGTATAAAAAACGGAAGATGTGTCGTAAAGGGCAGCTTCAGCGACCGGTATGTGAGTCGGCCTGCTTTGACAAGCAACCACCAGGATCCAGAGAATCAGGATAAACCTTTTATTCATATTCTTAACCTTCTATTTTAATATATTTTGGTTCCCTGTTTTTGTAATATACGCCGTATCTGAAACCATATTGCTTAAGTAGTTCCGAATAACGGTCAAATTGCTCCCCTATCCTTTCCGGCGTATGGGCATCGGATCCCAGGCTCACTGCTTCTCCTCCCAATTCCCTGAAGCGTTTAAGAATGTTTACATCCAGCACAGGCGTTCCATATGCAAAGGGTTGATAGGTTTTGGTGTTGATTTCAAAGGTTTTACCGTTCTCAGCCAGAATTTGAAGTATGGGGTCCAGAAAATCTCCGAACGTTTTGAGTGAGATCTCATGTTCCCTGTACGGTGAATAACGGGCAATATAATCAAAGTGCCCCAGGATGTCAAAATCCCTGAAAGCACGAATGCTCTCCAGGATATCCTGTAAATAGGTCCCGTAAGCCTCCCTATATCCGTATACGTCATAATACTTCCCATGATAAGGATCATACCCCCGGATAAAATGCATGGAGGCGATCACGGTATCAAATGTATGCTTTTTCATAAACTCTCCGATAGCCTCCATACTGACAGGTTGTATACCTATCTCTACTCCTTTGAGCAGCTCTATGTCAGGATAATATCCTTTCAGGTTGTCGATCTCCGCTTGTTGCAGGTCTACGTGGAAAGTAAATTGTTCTATTCCCTGCGGCGGATCAAAATCATAATGATCCGAGAAACATATCCCCCGGAAAGACTTTTCCCGTATCTTTTCCGCCGCCGTTATCATGTTCATCCGGCTGTCTGGAGAATGATGCGAATGGGTATGATTGTCAAAAAGGATCATTTTCAAAAAGGATCATTTTCAAAAACGGCGGGAATCTCTGTTGTCATACAGGACTCCCGCCGGATAATATTATTATGTCAGAAACGGGTCATCAGACGTTTTTAAACGCTTTGATTCCGGCAAAATGCGACACTTTTCCCAGCTCGTATTCAATACGCATCAGCTGGTTGAATTTTTCAATACGTTCGCCACGGCAACCGCTGCCTGTTTTAATGTGACCTGCATTAACGGCTACTACCAGGTCGGCAATAAAGCTGTCAACCGTCTCTCCGCTGCGATGCGAAACAAAGCAATTATAGGAGTTTTTGTTAGCCAGTTCAATGGTTTCCAATGTTTCGGTAACGGTTCCTATCTGGTTCAGTTTAATAAGGATGGAATTGGCCACCCCGTTTTCTATACCTTTTGCCAGGATTGATTTGTTGGTGCAGAACAGATCGTCTCCCACCAATTCAATTTTGCTGCCTACCGTCTGAGTAAGGTTTTTCCAACCTTCCCAGTCGTTTTCGGCCAATCCGTCTTCAATAGAAACTATAGGATATTGCCTTACCCAGTCTTCCCATATCTTTACCATTTCATCGCTGGACACGAGTTTCTGTGTGCTTTTGAAAAATTTGTATTTTCCATCTTCCCACATTTCGCTGGCTGCGGGATCCAGGCAAATACTTACATCTTCCCCGGGTTTGTAGCCGGCTTTTACAATCCCTTCCAGGATCATTTCCACTGCCTGTTCGTTTGTTTTCAGATCAGGAGCAAAACCGCCTTCATCCCCGACTCCGGTACTCAGGCCTTTGGATTTGAGCACGCTTTTCAGAGCGTGGAAAACCTCGGCACCCATCCGAATGGACTCCCGAAATGAGGGAGCGTTGTGGGGAGCAATCATGAATTCCTGGAAATCAACGGTATTGTCTGCATGTGCCCCGCCGTTGATAACGTTCATACAAGGAACGGGCATCAGGTATGCATTGCTTCCTCCCAGGTATTGGTATAATGGTATGTTCAGACTTTGTGAGCCGGCCCTGGCAAAAGCCATGGAAACACCCAGAATGGCATTGGCTCCTAATTTGGCCTTGTTGACCGTACCGTCCAGGTCTATCAAAAAGTAATCCAAATCCCTTTGGTTCGTAAAACACCTGCCTTCTATGGCCTTTGCAATGGTGCTGTTCACGTTGGATACGGCTTTCAGGACTCCTTTTCCACCGTAGCGTTTTTTGTCGCCGTCCCGCAATTCAACCGCTTCCCTTTCACCCGTGGATGCGCCGCTGGGAACCATTGCTGTTGCCCGGGCTCCGTCATCAAGTATCAGATTTACTTCTACAGTTGGATTGCCTCTTGAATCTAATATTTCAATAGCTTCAACTTTTTTGATTTTCATTGTTAGTTCCTCCAAAATTAATGTTTTTGTATCCGGCAAATTTACAGTATAAAAATGAATCCGAAAAAATAACCCCTAAAAAAGCCGGAGTTTCTTTTTCTTTTTTTGTAATATGTCGCCCGTTACATAAAATGCTATTACAGAAAAAGCGCAATATACTTTTCAGTTTTTGCTTCTGTCAATCCACTTCTTATCAACAACATACATAAATACCGGGAACAAGGCATAAACTGTTACTGGATATATAGCCATCTATGCATTTTTGTGTTTAGTAAGACTCTATATAAGACAGCAAAAAAAACGCAGGTACACGAAATCCTGTGGTTCATCCTCAGAAACCGGAATATATGAGGATTGATATAAGAAATCCTGTGGTTCATCCTCAGAAACAGCCCTAAATGAGGATGGATGGCAGAAAATCCGAAGTTCATCCTCAGAAACAGCCCTAAATGAGGATGGATGGCAGAAAATCCGAAGTTCATCCTCAGAAACAGCCCTAAATGAGGATGGATGGCAGAAAATCCGAAGTTCATCCTCAGAAACAGCCCTAAA
>JBAZHT010000045.1:0-14391 GCA_041652255.1 Bacteroidales bacterium | reverse complement strand
TATGAAAATATTATTGGCATTGATAGTTATGGCACTCGTTTCCTGCACACCGCGCGAAGATCCCGCGAAGAAAGTCTGGGCCTGGATGGCAGGCAAAACCACAATGAACCCGGAGCAATGGGAGCATTATTTCCAAAAGGCTTCAGAAGCGGGGATAGATGCCATCTTGCTGGAGTGTCACGGGGGCTACCCCGAGGTGCTGGAGGACCCGGACTCTTCAAACGCAGTCGTTGATCCTGCTACTTCCACTGCACCCGTTAATACAGCCTCCCGGGCAGCAGCTAACCCGTCGGACACCCCGTCTTTCCGGGACCATGCGGCCATTTACATCATCAAGGCGGCGTTGCCTTATGCCCAAAAGTATGGAATAGAGCTGCATGCGTGGATCTGGACAATTAACCGGACAGAAATGAACTTGCGAAACGCGCATCCCGATTGGTACCAGGTGAACGCCCTGGGGGAGTCTTGTCTGGATATAAAACTCTATGAACGTGAGCATTATCGCTGGCTGTGCCCTTCCCGTCCTGAAACCGCTCAATACCTCAAAGACCGTGTGTCCGAGCTGGCGCAGATAGAAGGTTTGGCGGGTGTCCACCTGGATTTCATCCGCTACCCGGACGCTATTTTGCCTTACGGGCTGCACGAATCCCGCAACGTGGTGCAGGATCGCGTGTATCCGCTATGGGATTTTTGTTATTGTGATGTTTGCCGAGCCAATTTCAGAGCCCTGACCGGTATGGATCCCATGGAACTGGAAGATCCCACCTCCGATCAACGCTGGATGCAATACCGCTGGGACGCCCTCTCGGCCGTGGCCAGCGAGGTGTGTTCCGAGATAAAAAAATACGGCAAGGTGGCTTCGGTGGCTGTTTTTGCCAACCCCGAAGAATCCCGCAAACTGGTTCGCCAGGACTGGCCCCGTTTCCGCAACGTGGACATATTTTTCCCGATGATCTACCACAAATTTTTCAACTGGGAAGATCCTGCTGTGCTGACAGCCACCGCGGAAGGGGTGCAGGAATTGCAGGATGCCGGCAACCGTGGCATCCTTTGCTCGGGTTTGTTCGTCGGGCACGTACCTGCCGACCGGATTTCAGAATTCATTCAACTTACGCAGGACGGCGGTTCCACAGGCATTTGCTTTTTCTCGCTGGAAAACATTGAACGCACTCCCGGCTATTGGGAAAGCCTCGGCAAAGCCATCAGGGAATTCAAAGGACAATAATTCGCACCCCAAATGAGCACAGAAAACATAAAAAAAGAATTGCGCGTCTTTGCCTCGGCAGAACGCAAAAAAGCGGTAGAATGGTTTTTCAAGACGGGAAAAGGGCAGTACGGAGAGGGGGACATCTTCATCGGCGTGGCCACCCCGGATGTGCGCAGAATCTCCCAAAAATTCAAAGATTTGCCTTTTGCCGAGTTGCAGAAACTCATTGCCTCGCCCATTCACGAAGAACGGAGCTGTGCCCTGACGATCCTGGTGCAGCGGTATGAGAAGGCCGGAGGTGAGGGTGGGGAACGCAAGGCCATTCTGAACTTTTACCTGCGCAACACGCAAAACATAAACAACTGGGACCTGGTGGATTGCTCGGCACACAAGATCTTGGGACGTGCCATTTACGAAGGGCTCCGGGACGAGGAGATACTCGACCGGCTGGTGGTTTCGGACATTTTATGGGAACGCCGTATAGCCATCATTGCTACCATGTACTTTATCCACAAAGGACAACTGCATCACACGTTCCGGTTGGCCGAAAGACTACTGGCCGATCGCCAGGACCTCATGCACAAAGCTGTCGGCTGGATGTTGCGCGAAGGCTGGAAGGAAGATCCTGTTGCCGTGGAAGCCTTCCTGAAGAAACACTACCCGCAGATTCCCCGGACAGCGCTTAGGTATGCGATCGAGAAAATGGAGGAAACCAAACGGCTTGACTTTTTAAAAGGAAGGTTTTGAATTACAAAGGGAAAATTGAATCCATATCTAATATTGCAGCACACTGGGTAGGGGATTGGTGGTAATTTGGTTCACCAGGGGCAAAAACCCCGCAAAACCACCCCTGGTGGGTGGGTTTTAGGCCTGACCAGGGGCAAAAACCCCGCAAAACTGCCCCTGGTCATAATATTCAAAGAACGCATATTTTGCCAAAACCTCATTTAGAGCATCTTACAAAATCACCATTAGGTCATCCAGATGCACCAGGGGCAAAAACCCCGCAAAACCGCCCCTGGTGGGCATGTTTTTGGGCTGACCAGGGGCAAAAACCCCAAAAAACTGCCCCTGGTGGGCAAGTTTTGACCCCCACCAGGTACGAAAACCCGGCCAAACTGCTCCTGGTGGCTACAATATAGGAAGAAGCATATGCAATATGGGCTTGAACCTGGGCGCACACTCCCAAAGCAGGTAGAGTAAAAAAAAATCCTTTATATTCGCTATCATTTTGTCTCTTAGGCATATCATAAACATCACAAATAATATACAATATTGAATAACAACAATATCCATAAAGTGTCGTACAAATGACGCATGAAATACCGCCTAAATATTTGAATAGTTTTTAAGTTACATATAATCTTGTCACGAATTCGAATGAATCATGAAACAACCGGACTTAGGTAAGAAGATTACGGAATTGCGATTGGCCAAGGGCCTGACTCAGGGCGAACTTGCACAAAAATGCAATTTGAGCCTGAGAACGATCCAACGCATAGAATCGGCAGAGGTTACTCCCAGGAGCTATACCGTGAAGCTGATTTTCCAGTGCCTGGATTACCAGATCTACGATTCATTCGGCAAATTCTCCTACAGGCTGGACCGAATGGCCTACAGGACACGAACAGGACTCAGACATTTTTCCAAAAATGTATTGGATTTATTTAACTTAAAAACACACACCATGAGAAAGATCACTATTTTATCGTTACCCTGTATTGCCGTCATCCTGCTTTTTCTATTCATTGGGACTGAGTCAAAAGCCCAGGATCGTGATAAGCTCATCGCCAGGATCGCAACACAGAATACCAAATTTGCAGAATGGTTCAACGCCGGGCAGTTTGACTCCCTGGGATCGGTTTACCTGGAAAATGCGTGCATGATCCCCTCCAACTACAGGGAGATCCATGGCAGGGAAAACATAAAAGGTTATTACAGCTTCCTGTACGCCACCGGGTTCCGGTTCACGGAAAACACAACGAAAGCACTCGTCATAGCCGATTCCATATTGGTAGACAGGGGCGTATGGAAAGCCGGCCAGATGACCGGAACGTATCTTACCCAGTGGAGACTATGCAAGGACGGTGAATGGTATATTGAAAATGAAATGACCAATACGGATCTTGGGGTTGAGTAAACTCCGCTAATCCTGAAAAAAAATCCTGCCGCCGAGTACGCCTTCAGTACAGGATCGCGCTCATTCTGGTAGATTAGGTGCGCTATCGGGAAGACCATTGCTCCGACTCGGCAAAAATCCACCAGTTCCAACCTTTACAAAAACACAGCCGCCTCTGTTTGGTGAAAATTTGGTTGACCAGGGGCAAAAACCCCGCAAAACTGCCCCTGGTCAATATTTTCAAAGAACGCTAGTTTTGTCAAGTGACTCATCCAGTGTAATTTACAAATTTTCACATAAATCAGCCAGAAGCACCAGGGGCAAAAACCCCGCAAAACCGCCCCTGGTGGGTGGGTTTTAGGCCTGACCAGGGGCAAAAACCCCGCAAAACTGCCCCTGGTGGGTACGAAGAAGGGGATCACCATTTCACCATTAAAGAAGTTGATGCAATATTGGATTGGGCCCGGTCGCACACTCCATATGGCTAGTAAAGTTATCACGGATAATAGATACTTTGAAACAGATCATCCCGTAAATCCATGTGATTTTACAAAACCCAGGACTTCACTATTTAAAACAACAGGGTATGCCCAACCGACTTGTCCCATGGCATTTTTAGATCCTATACAAACTGGTTTCTGTATTCTTTTGGGGTAAGGTGGTATTTTTTTGAGAATTCCTTGTAGAAATATGCCTTATTGTTGAACCCGGACTGATACATGATCTCCTGGACTGTTTTATTAGTGGTTTTCAATAGTTTCTCGGCATGATTCAGGCGGATGGAACGAATATACTCAGTAGGTGTCATGCCGGTTACTTCTTTTATCTTCCTGTAGAGCTGCATTTTGCTAATAGCTATCTCTTTGGCAATGAAATCCATGGAAAGGGTTTCATTGTCAATGTTGTCGTATACTGTCTGGGTAATGCGTAGTAACAGTTCTTTGTCTTCTTTATGCATTATACGGCCCTCAAATTGCTCCAGGGCGAAAGAAGGAGAATTTGAATATTCGCTCAAAGTCTTGGTCTTGTTCAGTAAGCTTGCTATAAGTACTTCCAGGTGGCGGATGTTGAAAGGCTTGTTTAAATAGGCATCTGCCCCTATAGCATAACCTTCTATCTGGCTTTCAATATCACTTTTGGCTGATAGAAATATGACCGGGATATGTTTGGTGTGGTCACGTGACCTGATTTCCTTAACAAACGCTACGCCATTCATCACCGGCATTATGATATCGCTTATAATGAGTTGTGGAAGGTATTGTTCCGTAATCTCTATGGCTTCTTTACCGTTGGAAGCTTCCAGGATATTGTAACGGTCAGACAGGAACTCCCTTATCATAGAGCGGATCTGCAAGTCGTCCTCAACTATAAGGATCAGTGTCGCTTTCCTTTCAGAGATACCGCCTTCATTTGGCGGGATAGTATCGTGATCTTCAAGAAGCCCTGCCATGACCCTGTGGGCTAAGTGCGTTCCTCCTTCAGGTTGTTCGTCTACGATCAGATCAGGTTGTGGTATTAGAGGAGCCTCGGGCAGATGTACTATGAAAGAGGTATAAGTCTGCCCGTCACTCTGTACATTAATATCACCCTGCAATACCCTGGTAATGCTTTTACATAAAGCCAGCCCAATACCGTGCCGCGACTGCCTGCTATAGGAAACTTGTTCTTCAAACCGGTTCAGTACCTCAAACCGGTCAAAAATATATTCCTGGAAAGCGGGCTTAATGCCAATGCCTGTATTGGTTACCCGTATGGATAGCATATTGTCCCTAACATCGGTGATAATATCAATTTTTTCGTTTTCAGGGGTATATTTTACAGCATTGGAAAGCAGATTGAATACGATCTTCTCTACGCTATCGCGATCTGTTTGCCAATGGATATTCCCGGGGATAGAGGTAATGGAATACCGGATCTTTTTCTGTTCCATAATATCTATGAAATTGTCCAGCACAAACTTAATAAGCTCCTGTATATCAATTATTTCTATGTTTAATTTAAGATGACCTGTATCTGCTTTTCTAAATTCTATCAATTGTTGGATCAGATGTTGCATCCTCTCAGAATTGGACTTGATGATCTGTACATATTTTTTTGTCATCATACCCGAGGATTTTTCTTTCAGGAGTTTTTCACAGGGACTGTATATCAATGTCAGTGAATTCGAAAACTCGTGAGCGATATTTGTGAAAAAGCTGAGTTTGGCCTGGTGGATCTCTTCGGCTTTTTGTTTTTCCATTTCTTTTAACCTGATATCATTCCTGACTTTGATCTTGTAAAACATCATTTTTCGGACTCCCAATAAAAGAAAGAAACCTAAAAGGGCATAAAAGAAATAAGCCAGGTTGCTTTCCCACCAGGGAGGATTGACCATTATCGGCAGGGTAAAGCAGGTCTCTCCCCATACCTTGTCGGCATTGCTGTTCTTAACGTTCAATACGTATTTTCCTTTAGGAAGGTTAGTAAATACAATGGTATTGGATGTTCGCAGCTGTACCCAGTCGCTTTGGTAACCTTCCAACTTGTAAGATATTTCACACTTGGGACCTGTCAGGTAGTCAATATGTGAAAAATGAAAACCAAACGATTTGTACTTGTAAGATAAAGTCAATACATCCTGATCTTTTTTCTGAACAAGAAAATCGGAAAGATTGTATTCTTCATTGTCAACATAGAAAGCATCTAACAAGAGCATTGGAATACTGTCATCGTGAATGATCGTCAGCGGATTGAATTCATTAAATCCGCTTATCCCACCAAAATAGAACAAAGAAGTATTGGGGCTGGCATAATACGCTCCATCGGAAAACTCATTGTTTTGCAATCCGTCGCTGGCATAATACGATATGATTTTGTACGGTTCTTTTTCGCGTGACAGTTTGGCAATTCCGTTGTTGGTACTCACCCATATGTTGTTTTGTTTATCTTCCAGTATACCGTGAATGGTATTGTTTGGCATGCCGTTTTTTTCACTAAAGTTGTCTACGTGCAGTATACCGTCCGGACCCCGGCTTATTTTATTTAACCCCATGCTGGTTCCTGCCCAAAGATTACCTGTATGGTCTTCATACAAGCACAGTACATCATCACTGCTGGAGTAATCGGGATTATTTTGTGAAAATTTGAATGTTTCAAAAGTTTCGTCAACAGTATTGAAACGGTTGATTCCGCCGCCTCTTGTAGCGATCCATAAATGGGAAGGATCGTCCCGGATGATGGAATAGACTATATTATTGCTTAGAGAGGGCTGGTTAGCACAAAATACATATTGTCGAAAATTCTTTATTCTGTAAGGATGTTGTGCATTGTCTATCTCCAGCCGGTACATACCGTAACCACTGGTACCCGCCCATAATAAATTGTCATCCTCGGGTAACAGCGCATAAACAGATGAGAGGTTGATCTTATCCTTCAGATTATTGGAAGGAGTAAGTTTTCTTATCTGTTCCGAGTTGCTGTCGTAGTAGTTAATGCCGTTTCCATCTGTTCCAATCCAAAAGGTGTTGTTTTCCCCCCGGGTGATTGTAAAGACTGAGTTACTGGTCAGTCCCTGCTCTGTCCTGTAATGCGCATTTAAAACCAGTCTGCTGCTTTTTTCATCCCGGTTGAACGCATATATACCGCTTCCTTTAGTACCTACAAACAGGTTTCCCTCTCTGTCTTCGCAGAAAGTTCTTACGGCACTGTTCCCAAAGTCAGTAACGTTTTGTGAAGAATATGTAATAAACCGTTCTTGTGACGGGACGATCTTGAAAATACCCTGCATATCGGTTCCTACCCACAGAATGTTTTGTGTACCGCAATGAACCGACAAAACGGAGCAGTTGCCTATCATCTCAAGGGTGGTCCCGTTTCTCAAATCATAAGAATACAATCCCTTATCTGTAGCAAGGTAAAAGATTGAATCCCTGTAACAGAAATCCCTTACCGTTCCTTTTTCCGGGATTTCAAATGCTGTATCACTTAACATTCCTAACCCGGTGTCATACAAATACAAACGACCGTCTACTGTTTGTATTATCAAACCGTAGTAATGGGCATAAAAAACAGATTCTATGTCAGAAAGAAGGGAAAACTGTCTAATTTCTTCGATTCCTGGAACGTCAGCTTTTCCATTAAAGGAGTGTTTATGGAGTTCTTTCTCTTTTGTCAGTATCCAGAGGCAGTTTTGATCATCAAAAACCATCTTTTTGATATTCAGGTCAACAGCAATATTCAGGCGGTAAAACTGTTTTTGTTCAGGATTGTAGCCATACAATCCCTGCTGATAAACCCAGGCAAAGAGCCTACCGGAGGACCGGTCAAAGGCTATATGATAGGAATGCTCATTGGTAATTCCCGCCTGCAGGGTATCTACAAAAAACCTTTTGAAAGCCCTGTCTTTTACTGAGAAACTATTTATCCCGACATCTGTGGCTATCCACAATACATCTTCACTTACCTGGATAATGTCCCGTATAATATTGTTACTGATGCTTTTGGGATTCCCGGGTACCGGTTTGTAAACTTTGAAATCACTGCCGTTGTACATATTCAAACCGTCCCATGTCCCAAACCACATGATCTGTTTGGAATCCTGAAAGATGATGTTTATGGAACTGTTGGACAAACCGTCGTTATTGGTCAGACGCTGTATAACATAGTCCTCCGCAAAAAGCGGAATCCACAAGATAACAATGCCTAAACAAAACAGCGTTTTCTTCATTATAAAATCAAATGAATCAAATGAATCAAATGAATCATGTCTTTAGTCTCAAATATACAATACTTTGTGAGTAAATAAACAGAAAAGGTATGCTTTTTATATACAAAGAGTATCTTATTCTTGTTTTGTAAGATTAGTAAACCAATTTGATAAAATTGGATACCTTGTCCGTTCCCGGTTAAAGCTAATTTTGAGAAAAACAACATTCTATGGATATTGCAAAACGTTCGGAAAGTAATCCATTATTGAAACCGTCCGACCTAAAACCCGGAATAGAAGGAATGGAAATTACCTGTCTTCTCAATCCGGGTGTATTCAGAATGGACGGTAAGACCTGGCTTATACTACGCGTTGCTGAAAGGCCGTCCCAGGTCCCCGGTAAGATTAGTTTCCCGGTATATAATGAACAAGGGGAAATTGAAGTGCTGCATTTTGAGAAGAATGATCCGTTGCTGGATGCTTCTGATCCCCGCGTGATCAAATACAAAGGACAGAATTATCTAACCACATTGTCCTATTTTCGGATGGTATGCAGCCATGACGATATCAATTTCCGGGAAGATCCCGCTTATCCGCCCGTTTTTGGAAAAGGTTTTCTGGAATCGTTCGGGATTGAAGATTGTCGTGTAGCAACTATGGAAGATGGGTATTACCTGACTTATACCCAGGTGTCACCCGTAGCTGTAGGGGTGGGGCTCCTGGTTACCAAAGACTTTTGTCACTTTGAACGCAAGGGTATGATTTTCCCTCCGCACAATAAAGATTGCGCAATCTTTGAACAAAAAATCAACGGAAGGTATTACGCTTTTCACAGGCCGAGCAGCCCCGAGCTGGGAGGCAATTATATTTGGCTTGCCGAGTCTCCCGACCGCCTGCACTGGGGGAACCACAAATGCGTTGCCGTCACCCGCCCGGAGAACTGGGATTCAGCAAGGGTGGGGGCCGGAGGTGCCCCGGTCAGAACCTCAGAAGGCTGGCTGGAGATCTATCACGGAGCCAATAGCGACAACCGTTATTGCCTGGGTGCCTTGCTGCTGGATTTGAATGATCCTTCCAAAGTCCTGGCCCGCACCAAAGAACCGATAATGGAACCTGTTGCTCCTTATGAACAGACAGGTTTTTTTGGTAACGTTGTATTTACCAATGGTCATTACCTTATTGGCGATACCCTAAAGATTTTTTATGGTGCCAGTGATGAAGTGATATGTGGAGCTGCTTTTTCAATTCATGAAATTTTTAATTCCTTGAAATAAAGTGGGAAAGAATATATTCAAAGAATTTGCATTTTTTCGTTCGCAGTCCCTGAATATTAGGACATTGCTTATAACCAATATGTTGTATGCATTGATCCTGCCAATCATTGAAATATTTGTAGGGGCATATATCATGCGAAATACGGGAATCCCTGCTTATGTAGCTATTTATCAGCTTTGCATGTATGCCGGGATAGTCTTTTCTTCACTTTTGAATGGTTGGCTTTTGCAGAAGTTCAGTTCCAGTCTCCTCTATGGTTTTGGGATCGTTCTATCAACTATTGTCATGGCAACTATGATGTTTGTCAATTCCATAGGTATTGTTGAACTGGGGATTACCGGTCTGATCCTGGGGTTTTCTACTGGTTTTTTCTGGACCAACCGCTATTTTCTTGCATTGAATGCAACCAACGATGATAACCGCAATTATTTCTTTGGACTGGAAACATTCTTCTTTTCCATGTGGAGTATATTGGTCCCGTTGATGGTAGGTGCTTTTTTGGTAACGATAGATGGTTTATCCTTTTTTGGACTTCCTCTTAATATAAATATTGGTTACCAGATAGTTACAGTTATTGCTTTTTTCATATCTATCTGTGCGTGCATTGTGCTGGCCAGGGGGAAATTTAAAAATCCTGTGCAAAAAAAATTCCTCTATGCCAGATTTCATATTCTTTGGCGCAAATTGTTAACCCTGGCCGGACTTAAGGGAATGGTACAGGGGTTTTTAGTGACCACTCCAGCAATATTGGTTATGCGTCTGGTAGGGGACGAAGGAACACTGGGACTGATTCAGGGTATAGGAGGTGCTTTGACGGCTGTATTGGTCTATGTGTTGGGTCGCATTACCAAGCCCAGGCACAGGATGGCTGTCTTTGGTTTCGGGCTGCTGGTTTTCTTCATTGGAACATTGTTCAATGCGATCTTGTTTTCTGCTACCGGTGTGATCATATTTGTCTTCTTCAAAGTGATGTTCCAGCCCTTACATGATCTGGCCTATTTTCCCACCATGATGAAAACCATAGATGCCGTTAAAAAAATTGAGAAAAGGAACGAGTATACCTACATCATGAGTCATGAGATCGGATTGTTTATTGGACGTGCCTTTGGCATGCTTCTTTTCATCTTGCTGTCCTACATGGTATCTGAGATGTTTGCCCTCAAATATGCATTGGTTATTGTGGGAACCATACAGTTAATCTCGTTACCTCTTGCCAAACATATTATTAAAGAGATAGATACAAAATATTCTGACATATGATGAAACATAATTTTGTATTCATAACATTGGTTTTTCTAATACTTCCATTCTACAATTGTTCTGACAATTTAGGCAGCGAAGTACAACAGACGGATGTTCAACGAATTGAGCAAATGCCTAACATGCCGGAACCGTACAAGATCATTGACTGGAAACAAAAAGCCAGGGATTTCGATGCGTATGTTTTTGATTTCAATGCGGGGCTTCCGGCTGGTACTATGATCTGGCTGGATGATAACCAGCGCAATATACCGCAGTTCACATTTGGGTTATATACTGCTGTAAACGATGCCCGCCAGGGTCCGGACAAAAACCATGGAGAATTCCATGAAAGCATTAATTCTCTGGCAGCTATTATGGGGGCCGGGTTGCTGGGTATAGATAAAACCAATCAGGAAGGGTACAATTATGTAAAGATGGTCCAGAATTATTTCAATTCAGATAACGGATGGAACATCATGATGAATAACACCAATCCCCACGTGGCCTTACTGGGGGGAGGATACGGTCGTGACTGGTGGTACGATCTGTTGCCTAACATACTTTATTATAATGTTTGCGATATTTTTCCTGAAGTGGAAAATGCAGAAAATATTCAGCAAATCATTGCCGGGCAATTTTATAAAGCCGATTCCGTGCTTAACGGGAACTACGACTATTCCTATTTCGACTATTCCCGTATGCTGGGCATGGTCAACAATATTCCACTTCAGCAGGATGCTGCCGGAGGTCACGGGTACGTGCTGTACTCGGCTTATATGAAATTTGGTGATCCCCGTTACCTAAAACATGCAAAAAGTGCCATTCAGGTACTTAACGACCAAAAAGAGAGCCGTTTCTATGAAATTCTTCTGCCCATTGGCATCTATACGGCTGCCCGTCTGAATGCCGAAGAAGGGACAAACTACGATATTGCCAAAATGCTGGACTGGGTTTTTGAAGGCACCCGGAATCCATTAGGCAGAGAAGGGTGGGGAGTGATCGTAGGCAAATGGGGCCGGTATGACGTAAGCGGATTGCAGGGAAGCATCATTGACGGCGGTGGTTATGCCTTCTTTATGAACAGTATCCTGATGGCCATGCCATTGGTGCCTATGGTTAAATACGAACCCTCCTTTGCAAGGGCCATAGGCAAGTGGATGCTGAACAACGTTAATGCCTGCCGTCTTTTCTATCCTGATCAGATAACAGATGAAAACCAGTGGTTACCGGAAATGAAAGACTTTACACGTTCTGTCATTGCTTACGAAGGACTCAGGTATGAGGACTGTTACGACAGCCCCCGTTTGAAAGATGTTCATCCGATAGCCTTGGGTGACGGCCCCAAATGGCATCCCGACAATCCCAAAGAATCTATGTTCAGTCTCTACAGTACAGCACCTGTGGGTGTCCTGGGGGCCATGACAGACACGACAGACGTGTCCGGCATTTTAAAACACGATTGCAATGTGACCGATTTTTATTCTTATCCCTCACATCCTGTGTTTTTGCTTTTCAATCCGTATGAACAAGACCGGAAGGTAACCTACAAGATATCCGGTCAGAAGGCAGACCTGTATGATATCGTTTCTGCACGTTACCTGGCCACCTCTGTGGAGGATCATGCCTTAATAACCATCCCGGCAGACCAGGCCTGCCTTATTGTGGAATTACCGGCCGGGAACAGGATTAATAAAAACGCCATTTATAAAAAATAAATATGATGAAAAAAGCACTGTTGATCATTTTATTTGGGTGCATTGTCAATTTACTGCCGGCACAAACGCTTTTGGAAATCAGCGGAACAGTTAAAGAAGCCGGTACAGGTGAACCTCTTATAGGGGTCACTGTGTTGCTTGTTGGTACTGATAGCGGAACGACAACAGATATTGACGGAAAATTCAGTTTGACTGTACCGCAGAACAGTACCCTGAAAATTTCATATATTGGTTTCACTACCAAAGAAATCCTGGTAACAGAACAGACAACGCTGGATATTATTCTGGAGCAGGAGTCTATGGTTATGGATGAACTGGTAGTGGTGGGTTACAGCGTTCAGAAAAAGCGCGATGTCCTTGGAGCCATAAGTAAAGTAGAAGACAAAGACCTGACAAAAACACCGGTGGCATCGGCCCAACAGGCATTGCAGGGCCGGGTTGCCGGGGTTAATGTAGCGACGCAGACAGGAGCCCCCGGATCGCCCATTGCCGTAAGGATCCGTGGTGTGGGCTCCATTAATGCCAGCAATGAACCGCTCTATATTGTGGACGGGATTCCCCAGGAAGGCGCCCTGAACAACATTTCTCCCAACGAAATTGAAAACATGACCGTATTGAAAGATGCCTCTTCGGCGGCTATTTACGGATCGCGTGCTTCCAATGGAGTGATCCTTATCACTACAAAAAGCGGAAGGTCAGGTGAGGCCAGGATCACTTACAATGCCCAGCTGGGTTACCAGTTTCACGGCAGCCTTACCCCTATGGCCAACACAGAGCAATTCATAGAGCTGTACAATCAGGCGGCTGCAACGGATAATGCGGCATCTATTGTAAAAAGGCAATTGATCCAGGGAGACTGGGTAAAGGATTTCCCCAATGTGAATCACCTGGAAGAAATTTTCAGGGTGGCTCCCATCCATTCACACGAACTTTCTTTCAGCGGTGGAAATGAAAGAACACAATACCTGATCTCCGGTACACTTTTCAAACAGGACGGTATTATCAAGGGAACGGATTACAGCAGGTATAATATGCGTTCCAATGTCTCTTCCGACCTGAAAGACTGGCTGAAAGTAACCCTTAACGTAAGTGGCGGTTTTTCAAATAACCGTTTGGTCTCCAGTTCGGGCGACGGATATGCAGGCGAGGGAGGCAGCGTGGTAAGGTATGCCCTGTTCAGGAATCCGGCCATACCCGTTTATGATGAAAACAATGAGTTTGTGGATCTCCCTTCTGAGTATTATGGCAATTCTGTCTACAATTCGTTTTTTGGTGACGGTTACAGCCCCGAAGGATTATGTGCAAATACTGACAGAACAAGAAAGATCAAATCATTGCTTATTTCCGGGAGTGCGCTCCTTACCCTGCCGGCCAATTTTTTTGTTAAGGCAACGGCAGGCACGGACTACAACGATACTGAAATGAGGGAGTTTAACAAAACATGGGGGACAGCCAACAGGATCAACAGCACCAACAGCCTGAATGTTTCCACTGTAGAACAGAATACCTGGACAGTCAATACCACACTGAATCATAGTATTACAATAAGTGACAAACATAACATTACCTCTTTGTTGGGAGGTGAGGCCATCAGAAATACGGGAGAGGGTTTGTACGCCAGTGAAAGCGAATTTACCAATGCAGATCCCAATTTCGTATACCTGGGTTTGGGTACTACTAAAAAGAACAATAACCAGACCGAATGGTCATCCAGTCTGTTGTCATTTTTTGCCAATGTCAATTATAATTACAAACAGAAGTATTATTTGTCAGGAATCGTTCGTCGTGACGGTTCCTCCCGGTTCAGCAAAGAAAACCGTTGGGGCACCTTCTATTCAGTATCCGGTGGGTGGAACATGGAAGAGGAAGATTTCATGAAACAGGCAGATAAAATCAACAAACTGAAGATTCGTGTGGGTTACGGGGCCATCGGGAACCAGAATATTCCCCTCTATTCCTATCTGGACAGGTTTACTCCCAATTACTATTATGTATTTGGCGGCAACAGTTACGATGGATTTGCCCAATCCCTTCTCGGCAATGAGAATCTAAAATGGGAGACCAGCAGTCAGTTCAATGCGGGGATCGACATGGAATTCTTTGGCAATGTCTTTGGGATAACCCTTGATTATTATTACAAGACGACCAA
>JBAZHT010000044.1:0-14932 GCA_041652255.1 Bacteroidales bacterium | reverse complement strand
GCGAAGATCCCAACAAAACAACCTTGATATTCACTTTCTCACGAGTGTCTTTATCCCACTGTTGCTTGACCACTTCGCTCCAGTTATTAATCTTTTGTATTTCATCAACAACAAGGAGGTATTCCTTTGCCCCGGAGGCTTTCATTTTCAGCCTGGCCGTCTCCCAAACCTGCATCAGCCACACCGGGCTGGTTGCTGTAATTGCATCGGCAGATTCATAGACATAGGGTGTTGAACATTCAGACAACAATTGGTTTATCATGGTGGTTTTACCCACCTGGCGAGGACCAAGTATTACCTGAATGAACTGTCGAGGCTCTTCAATTCTTGACTTAACCTGTTTTAAATAAGCGCGTTCGTACATTTTATGTAATTTACTCAATACTGCGAGTAAAATTACTCAAAATATCCGGAATACCAAAAAATCAACTCACCTGTCAGGGCGAAAAATCTTAAACGATCTCCCCCACCCAAACCGCACCAAATTCCTTTTCCAGAACCTCCCGTGTGTCCGGGTGGGCGGCTATGAGCAGTCCTCCGCTGGTTTGGGGGTCGCAGAGCCGGAGTTTCACCGGGTCGGGCAGGGTGCCGCCTCCCGGGGTGCTGCCTTCCAAGCTGCCGCCTCCCGGAAAATCTGCAGTTGCAGTCTTTGTCGCAGCATCTGGTAGTGTAGCGTCTCCCGGGGTGCTGCCTTCCGGGGCCCCCACGATTACGGTATTGTCTGCGGCTGAAAAGGCCAGGCGGTGACCGTAGCTGGCAAAATTGCGGTGGGTGCCTCCGGGGATGCATTCCAAGTCAATGTATTTATCAATGCCGGGAATCAGGGGCACGTCATCCACGCCAATCCGGGCGGTGAAGCCCGAGCCTTCCACCATTTCCAGGCAATGGCCCAGCAGGCCGAAGCCGGTGACATCGGTCAGGGCATGCACCCCGGACAGCAGCGCCAGCCGGGGGCCTTCTGTATTCAACCGCGTCATCAGCTCCAGAGCCCTGTCAACGTGTTCTTGTTGTGCGACTCCCTTTTTAACGGCAGTGCCTACGATCCCTATGCCCAGGGGTTTGGTGAGGAACAACAGGTCCCCTTTTTGTATGGTGTTGTTCTTTTTTACAAGCGCAGAATCCATGAGCCCAGTCACGGCCAGCCCGAAAACCGGTTCAGATATGCTGATGCTGTGTCCCCCGGCCAGCGGGATTCCGGCAGCCGTACAAACGGCCCGGGCCCCTTCCAGGACTTTTCCGGCTACGGAAGCCGGCAGTTTATCCAGCGGCCAGCCCAGGATGGCAATGGCCATTAACGGATTTCCGCCCATGGCGTATACATCGGACAGGGCATTGGTGGCGGCAATACGGCCAAAATCGTACGGATCGTCCACAATGGGCGTAAAGAAGTCGGTGGTGCTGATGACGGCTTTTCCGCCGCCAATCTCGTAAACGGCCGCGTCATCGCAGGATTCATTGCCCACCAGCAGTTGAGGGAACTCACTTATGCCGGGGCCCTGCGTCTGCGAAGCAGCACCGGAAAGACTTTCCTGAATGATTTCCCGCAGCTGTGCAGGGGAGATTTTGCAGCCGCATCCGGCTCCGGGGCTAAATTGTGTCAAACGTATGGATTCCATAATTTTTCTTGCGTGTTTCCAATTGGTAATTGTATGCTTTGTCGTAATAGGCCAGGCAGATTTCCAGGGCCGTCCGGATATTCCCGCACCGGCAAGCTTCAACAGCTTTTTTGCTTTGATCAAAGCCCAGTCTTTTTTGAATTTTTGTTATGGCGGTTTCCAGCAAAGCCGGATCAAAACCGGCGTATTCTTTCATAAGCCGCTTCACCCTTTCTTCCCGGGAAGCTTCCAGTAAATAAAAACGGGCCTTTTGCATGTTTTCCCAAAGTCCGTCCGGAAGGCTGCACCGGCCCACATTGCGGCTTTCGTCTTCCAGCCACACGGGCCGGGTAGGGTCCATCCCGGAAAAAGCCCGGAACAAAAGGTTTTGAAAATGCTCGGTGGTGGGTTGCGGCGGAAGTCCCAGGTTGCCGAACGCCGAGCCTTTGTGCCCGGCCAGCCCTTCCAGGTCAATCACCTGTTCCCCGGCGGCGGCCATTTGAAGCAAACGCTCCGTTTTCCCGCTGCCGGTCAATCCGCCCAGCACGTTGATGGGATGGGGGAGGTGTTCAAAAAAGCCGAGGAGGTGGTTGCGGTAGGCTTTGTAGCCGTTTTCCAGGGTGTAGCAACGGATGCCCACCTTTTCCATGAGCCAGGCCACCGAGCCGGAGCGCATCCCGCCCCGCCAGCAGTACAACAACAGGGAACTTCCGGAACCCGCAGCAGAACCTCCGGGACTTGCAGCAGATCCTCCGTCAGTAGATGTGGCAGCACCAGCACCTTCGGAACCCGCAGCAGATCCTTCGGTGGCAGCAGCAGGCCCGCCGGCACCAGTTCCTCCGCGGGCAATTTCAAGGCCGCGGCGGGCCATGGCTTCCAGGCGGGGACCGGTTACCTCCAGGCCTTTGAGCACGGCGGCGGTGCGTCCTTTTTGCACGTACAGGGTCCCCACCTCGGCCCGTTCCCTGTCGTTGAAAAGGGGAAAAAGAAAAGCCCCCGGAATATGACCTTTTTCGTATTCCGTGGGCGTTCTTACATCGGCAACCGGTATGGTGCGCGATTTTTCTAAAAATTCTTCAACAGAGATGGGCTCCGGCATACCACAAAGGTATGAAAAAACCGGGTTACTTTTTGCGTTCTATCAAGTAGGCAACAAGCAGTCCCAGGCCTCCGAAAAGCAGTGGGCTGGCCAACATCAAAAATCCGTTGATCCCGTCATGTACAGATCCGAATCCGGATCCCGGATACCAGGCCGTAAGTCCCAGCCAGACTACTAGCAGGCCTATTCCCAAACCAATCAGCAAACAGGCGGGCCTGAGGATCCCGCGGGGATCTTTTTTCAGGCTGACTTCCCAGTTGGGATTGATTTCTTTAAAGGCAGCCAGTGAGTCCGGGCTCATGGAAGCCAGGGTTTCCAAAAAACGTGTTCTTTCTTTTTTTGTTGCACTGCGATCCCAAACCGCATAGACAAAATAAAATACAGATGCAACAATCAATACAGCAGTTAAATCCATTTTTTTCTAATTTAGCGTTCAACATTTATAAACTTCATCTCTTTGACGTAACATTCCTTTTTCGGTTACAAAAGTTGTAACGTTTATTCCTTGTTTGCGTCAAAAAGACAAAGCAGGCCGGTGGTTTGACACAGGATACACCTTACATACAAAAGACCCTGAGCGGGGATGCCCGTGCCTACGGCGCTTTGGTGGATAAATACCAAAGCCTGGTTTTTGTATTAGTAAGGGGTATTTGCAAAACCACGGCAGATGCGCAGGAAGTAACGCAGGATGTTTTTTTGAAAGCTTATGAGCAATTGCATACGTTTAAAGGAACGGCTTCTTTCAGAACCTGGCTTTACCGGATTGCTTACAATACAGCCATAAGCCATGTCAGGAAAACAAAAAGCCGTGGAAAAGCGGGAGATGCTTATGTTCAGGAGGTAATGCACACCGGGAGCCCACTGGAGGAAGAGCGCGATACGGAACGCGAAGCACAATACGAAACATTAAGGCAGCTGGTAGATAAACTGCCGCCTTCCGATAGAATGCTTATAGAGTTGTATTATTATAAAGAAATGAAAATGGACGAAGTGGCTTATATCTGCGGTTTGACGCAATCCAATGCCAAAGTGCGCATCTTCAGGATTCGTCAGAAATTGCAAGAGGCCATGAGCCCGTCATAAACCGGGAAGACACTATAAAAGGACACTATAAAAAGAATGAACATGGATACAGTAAGGGATTTCTTTGAAGAAAAACGCCGGGAAAGGGAAAATGAGGCAGTTTTGATTCCGCCTATGGGCGCGCAACTGGCTGCCATGATAGAGACCCGGCAGATTGCCCGTCGCAAACGTATAATTTATTTATGGATTGCGGGTGGCTTGGCATTCGTTCTTGCCGCAGCAGGTGCCGGTCTGTATTTCCGCACTTATGTAGGCTCATTTTTCACCCGCCTGGGAGAGAGTTTCGCCCGCTTGGGAGAAATTTTTGCCCGGGTTACAGAAAACATAGCGGATTATCTGAGAACCATCGGAATTTCACTGGCAACGACTGTATCTGGGGCCCGGGAAACAGCTTCAAGCGGCATTATAGAAAAGGCCACCGCAGAAGTTTCCGGGTGGCCCGTTCAGGTATGGTATGTGGTTTTTCTGGCTGCCGGTGTGGCCCTGCTGTTGGGAGCTGACCGCCTGATGCGCCGCCGTAAACCCGTTTAGTCGTTGTACATTTGAGGAATATCTACCGAGTTTTCATAATCGCCCAGCAAATAGCGGGAATAATAATCGGCCATTCTCCAGAAAAAATATTCCGTCATATCGCCAAACCCGTGCCGTTGTCCCGGCAGGATGAGCATGTCAAAGCGTTTGTTGGCGCGGATCAGCGCATTGGCCACCCTCAGGGTGTTTCCCGGATGGACGTTGTTGTCAATGTCCCCGTGGATCAGCAACAACCTGCCTGACAGGTTCTTGGCCAGTTCCGAGTTGGTGTCAATACTGTATTTAAACGTAGTATCTCCTTTTGCGGTAATTTCTTCCAGCACCCCGTGGTGTTTTTCGCTCCACCAGCGGTTGTAAATATTGTTTTCGTGGTTCCCGGCGCAGGAAACGGCCACTTTGAAGAAATGGGGGTATTGCAGAATGGCCGCCGTAGACATGAAACCGCCTCCGGAATGACCGTGGATCCCTACCCGGGAAATGTCAATGAAGGAGTGGCGGGATGCCAGTTGTTCAATGGCGTATTTTTGATCTTCCAGCCCGTAATCGCGTAAATTCCCATAACCGAAGTTGTGGTACCATTTTGACCGGTTGGGGTGACCTCCCCGGTTGCCTACGGTTATGACAATGAATCCCATTTGTGCCAGCCTGTCAAGCCGGTCCATACGTTGGCTCCAGGCTTGACCGGGTCCTTCCACCTGGGGGCCGGGATAAACGTACGTAATGATGGGGTAGTTGCGTTCGGGATCAAAATCAAAGGGTTTATACATGATACCGTACAGGTCTGTTATACCATCAGCGGCTTTAACTTTAAAACGTTCCGGGAACTTGTAACCGGCTGCCAAAAGCAGGCTCAGGTCCGTTTCTTCAAGGGTCAGGATCTTTTTGCCGGTGTTGTCGTACAATTCAGAGACAGGCGCAACATCCACGCGGGAACGGTTCATTACAAAATACTTATGGGTATCACTCATGTCTGCCGTGTAATGAAATTCTCCCGGGGTGAGCAAACGTACCTGGCTGCCATCCAGACGGGCTGCGTACACGTGTTCGTAATACGGGTCAATCCCTTTGTCTTTTCCGCAGGCGGTAAAGTAAACGGTGCGGGCAGCTTCATCAACACCCAGGATTTGTTCCACATGCCAGGGACCTGACGTAATGGCATTAATTTCATTTCCTTTATTGTCATACAGGTACAGGTGTCCCCAACCTGTTTTTTCAGACCAGTGAATCAATTCTTTTCCGTTGTTTGCCAGAAACAGGGGGCGTGTTTCCACGTAGGTATTCAGGCGTTCTTCAATAACGGTCAGGGCCGTGTCTTGCGCAATTTCGGCCCGGCAAAGATCTATGCGTTTCAAGTCACGGCTGGTACGGTAAAAATAGAACCCGGTATTGTCCCCCTGCCATTCCCAGCTGCGGTATTCATCGGACATTTTCCGTTTTTCCATGGGTTTGTAATTCAATTCCAGTGTCTGGTCCTTAAAGGCAGTTGTTTCTATGGTTTTCCATGTTGTGTCTTCCATATTAAAGACCACCAGGGAGTACTGGGGCATGTTCTTTTCTCCCGGCATTTCGTATTTGTAGCGTTCCAGTTTGGGGCGCGGCTGGGCAAGAACATCCACTACAAAAAGGTCCTGCACTTTCGTTTCATCGGAGCGGATCATGGCAAAATGTTTTGAATCGGGGCTCCAGATCAAACCACGCACGCCGGTGCGTTTGTTCAACTCGGTAGAATCGGCATAAAAATCCTGGGATCCCGACCCAAAGGCAAAATCGCGGGTTCCTTCCGTGGTCAGCTGATGTTCCACAATGGTGGAGTCTTTCTCGTCTTTGCGGGCTTTTTCAAAATTTTCCCAATCCATCCGGTAAAGATTGAAATTGCGGGAAAAGACAACGTATTCTTTGTTGGGGGAAATGTTGGCCCAACGGGGTACGGGGTCGTCTTTTTCCTTGTCTTCCAACCATGTAAGGGTGCGTGTTTTCCAGGCATATTCAAAGAAGAACAGACGCGGTTCTTTGCCGCCTTCTTTTTTGCCTTCTTTTTTGTCTTCTTTTTTGTCTTCTTTTTTGTCCACCATTTCAGTGCTTTGAATGTAGAAGGCAAATGTTTGGTCGTCTTTAAGTTTCAGGTCTTTTAAAGGCAGATTCTGTGCGTCAAAGGGGTCTTTGACAATGCGGGTAAGATCTGCGGCCAGCTTGTCCCGGTCAAAGAGTTCCGTACGGGTTCCCTTTCCGGGATCGGTAACATACCAGTTGTTGCCCTGTGGGGTTTTGTATACATACCAGAAGAGGTCCGAAGTTTTAAACCAATTGGGACGCACACTGGTGGTAAATACCATTTTGTTGATCTTTTTTGCGGAAAAACGTGAAGCCAGTTCGTAATTGGCTTTTTCGCGAACCGGCCCTCTCTGGGGTTGTGCCTGTAATGAAATACCGGCAAGAACAACCAGGCCAGATAGCAACATCCTTTTCATTATCATAGATTCAGGTTTTAAGGTTTATATTTTAATGATGATTTTTCGTTTGTAGAGAATTATGGCCATGAGCGTAAAAATGGCCACGTAGATGACGGCATAGGCAAGGGATCCTGCCGGGTTGTCTCCGAAAACAGGAACACAAACGTTGTTGTACAGCCATCCCAACGGGGTTGCCGTTCCACCCGAAGCCGTTTCCCAGTAGATAATCCTTCCAAAGAGTTTGGCAAAAAGACCGGAAAGGACAAAGGCAAACAACGGGTTAAGACCCAGGGCCTTAAAGGGCATGAACCATTTTTCTTTTTGCTTAATGTCTATCAGGTAAACAAAGAAGCCCAGCAACAACAGGGTCCAGCCTCCGGCGTAGAGCACATAGGAAGCGGTCCATAACGGTTTGCTTATGGGCAGCCAGATGCTCCAGATCATAGCAGCACCCAGGCTTACCAGGCCCCAGGTATAGAGACTCCCGACCGCATCTATTTTTGCGGTACTTTTCCGGATACATATCCCGGCCAGGTAACCCATCAAAACGGTTCCGGCTCCGGAAAGCATTCCCAGCATACCTTCAGGGTCAAACGGCAGGCCGTATCCCCGGTACAGGTGTTGGGGCCCGACAAGGAAAAGATCCACCACACGGGCAAAATTCGTTTCCCGGGAATAGGGATCATCTCCTCCGAAAAAGTACAGGAGCCCCCAATGAAGTAATAAAACCAGGCCGAAAGCCCATATGATGCGACGCGGTTTTTTCAGCCAAAGGGCCAGGGTTCCGCCCAGGGCATACGCCATGGCAATGCGCTGAAGTACTCCGAATATGCGTAAATGGGAATAATAGGATCCCAGGTTTTCCCAAAACGTTAAACCGGGGTCCGGTTTTACAAGGAAAAAGGGAAAAGCGTTTAACAACAGGCCGATCAAAAAGATCAATACGGCCCGTTTGTACAATTTGGCATACCCGCTTCCCATGGAAACGGTCCCGTCCAGGAACCGTGCAAAGGAAAACGCCATGGCCGTTCCCACAATGAACAGAAAGAAAGGGAATACCAGGTCGGTAGGCGTACAGCCAAACCATTCGGCGTGACGCAACGGGGGGTAGATTTTGCTCCAGGTTCCCGGGTTGTTGACCAGGATCATGCCGGCAATAGTCATTCCCCGTAGGACATCCAGTGCGACATACCTGTTTTTTGATGTAACGGAAGGCATTTATCAGATAGTTTTTTACAAATATACATTATTTGAAAGAAGCCAGGAAAACAGTACTCAAAGCAGCGGTTTCCGTTCTTAGCACCGATTCTCCCAGGTCAACGGGTGTACAACCGGCATCTATGGCTTCCTGAATTTCCTGAGGGGAAAAATCTCCCTCGGGCCCTATCAAAAACAGGATCCGGGTCCCTGCCTTTTGTATCCACTCCTTTACGGGAATGCGTTTTTGATCGGTCCAGACACAGGCTATAGAGGCGGAAGCATTTTCCAGGATCCCGGATTCCAGGAACCCGGCAAACGAAACCGCCCGGTTAATAACGGGCATCTGGGCACGTTTGCATTGCTTCATGGCGGAAATGGCTATGCGTTCGGAGCGTTCGGTTTTACAGTGTTTCCGTTCAGACCGTTCACAGATCAGGGGCGTAATGACGTCTATGCCCACTTCGGTCGCTTTTTCCACGAACCATTCAAAACGTTCCATGTTTTTTGGAGGGGCAACGGCTACATGCAAATGATAAGGTCTGGCACCGTAATTATCCTTCCTGTCTGTAATCCGAATGCGACATCCCCGGGGATCCGGGTTCGTGATCTCCCCTGTACACAGGGTCCCTTTTCCGTCAGCCAGGAAAACCGTGTCGGCTGCCTGAAGTCTCAGAACCCGTGTACAATGCATGCTTTCCTGCGGGGAAAGGATGTGATCGGGCATTTGGATATCAGGTGCGTAAAATAAATACATACAAACCTATTGGGTTAACCATTCCTTGGGCAAAGGGAAAGACTTACCGGTGGATTTATCAAAAGTTGACATGACACTCCGCGAGCGTACCCGGATAGTTCCTTTTTCATCTACGATCTCCTGAAGGAAATGAAGGCTGCGTTCCCCGGCTTTTTCAATGGAAGTTTCTACATAAAGCGCATCTCCCAGGAAACAAGGCATCATATAATCGTACTCCGTATGAACCAGTATCAGAACCCGGGTGTCTTTAAAAAAATCGGGGCGGTAGGTTGATCGGTTGATAAAAAAATCCATACGGGCCACATCGCAATAATGCCCGAACACGACGTTGTTGACATGCCCCAACATGTCAATATCGTTGAAACGAATCTGGATGGAAGTTTTCTGCATGCTCTTGTGAATTAAGGTCTTATTATCTCAACTTCGTTGTTTGTTCCCAGGCGTATGATGGAAGAAGGTTGCCCGGTGGCATTTTCTTCCAAAAACCGGGGAGCGGTCCAGTCGATCTTCTGTATCAAAGCCGGATCGATCTCCGAAAAACGAGCCGGGGCTTTTGCCCCGCTGATATTTGCCGAGGTGGACAACAACGGTCTCTTTAATTTTCGTATCAATGCGCGGCAGAACCTTTGGTCGGGGATCCGGATGGCCACACTCCCGTCCGGGGCCGCCACTCCCGAGGCAAGGTTCATGGCCCCGGGGTAAATGATGGTTAGCGGTTTGTCGGCAACTTCCAGGAGCTCCGCGGCTAAGGAAGGGATCTCTTCCACGTACCGCGATACCATATTCAGATCGGCTGCCAGGACAATGTAATTTTTAACGTCAGGCCTGTTTTTGATCTCGGTAACTTTCTGAACTGCTTTTTCGTTGCACGCGTCACAGCCTATTCCCCATACCGTATCCGTGGGATACAGGATGCTTCCGCCGGCGCGAAGAATTTCTCCTGCCCGTTCCACGTGCGGATATATTTCCCTGTTGTCTTTCATGCTGTCAATAATAAAGTCTGTTTCTTTTTTTCCAGTACCGGATCAAAAAATAGCCGAAAATCATACCGCCCAAATGCGCAAAATGGGCAATGTTTCCGCCTCCTACAAGACCCAGTATCAGTTCGATAACAGCAAATATGATGACAAAATATTTGGCTTTCAAGACTATGGGCAAAAAGATGATCCGCAGTTCATTGTTGGGGAACAACATTCCATAGGCCAGCAAAATGCCGTATACGGCACCGGAAGCACCCACGGTGGGTGTGTTCATCAGGATCCGGTAACGGGTCAGCGCGTTCATGGCATCGGCCCCGTTTTCATTAATGGCGTTGACCAGCGATGAAGCTTCAATCCATTGTACGCCCATATGCAGGGCGGCTGCACCGAGCCCTGTGACCAGGTAGTACAGTAAAAATTTTTTGGGACCCCAAAGCTGTTCCAGAACCGATCCGAACATCCAGAGTGCATACATATTGAATAGCAGGTGCCCGAAATTGCCGTGCATGAAAATGTGGGTAACGATCTGCCAGGGTTTGAAAAAAGCAGAAGCCGGGTAAAAGAGGGCAAAATGCTCGATCATGAATTCCCTGTTGATCATGGTCAGGATCAACATGAATGCATTGATGATTATGATATTCTTGATTACAAGAGGTATGCTGGCGAAAAAACCGCCCCGATTGTATTGGTACATAATTTAATTAAAATAGTTGTCAATTTGTTCTATAGGGATTATGGTCGTACAGACCCTCCCGTCTGGCGTATTATCCGGCTCCCGGCAGGCAAACAGCTTGTCAATGAGGATTCGGTTTGCCGTTTGATTGTCTTCTTTTTCTGCTGCGGCCATCCTCCTTGCCAGCATAGCGGCCAGCCGTTCTCCGTAAACCGGAGCTGTTTCTTCTTCTTCGGAATCCGAGAGGATTTCCTGAACCGAGGCAATCACGGATGGCTCATCTACCGGGTGTTCCGGAGGTACGGCCGTGATGTTTTCATGATCGTCTGTCTGAAAGCCCATTTGGAGTAGACGTTTGCGGTTTTGTTCCAGGAGCAGGGACTGGGAAGGTTGCAACTTTAGTGCCACGGGGAAATAGAGTTTTTCCGGGACGGGTTTCCTGTCACGGAATTTGGGCAACAGTTCTTCGTAAAAGATCCTTTCCAGCGCCCGTTGTCTGTGAACGATCAGCAGTCCCGACGCTACAGGGGTTACCAGGTATTTTTTTCGTAAAGGGACCAGGGGTGTTTCATAAATCTGTACCGGCTGTTCCCCGAAAACAGGTAACGATTCGTGTGCGGTGTTTTCACGGAATGGATCAAATAGCGGATCGTATTTCAGTTTGGGTTGGGGGATATGTTCTCCCGGTGCGGGAGGAACGGGAATGTGATGCTGCATGGCCCCCGTTTCAAAATCTATACTGGGTCCCAGCGCAAATTTTCCGACCGATTCACGGATCACAGCCTGAAGCATCTGGAAGATTACGGATTCATCTTCAAATTTTACTTCGGTCTTGGAGGGATGGATATTTACATCTATAATGGAGGGATCTGCTTCCAGGTATATGAAATAGGTAGGGATTCTGTCTTCCGGCAACAGATTTCCGTAAGCATTGACGACGGCTTTGTGCAGGTAAGCACTTTTAAAGTACCTCCCATTGACAAACAAGTAACGGTGTCCTCCTTTTTTGTATGCATCACGCGGCCGGCAGACGTAACCCCTTATACGTACCATTGAAGTGTCTACGTTTATGTCCAGCAATTGTGCATTCAGCTCTTTGCCTATTGTTCCGACAATGCGCGCACGCAGCGTGTCGGTTGCAGGCAGGTGATAAACCGTGTTTTCGTTATGAGTCAGGGTAAATGTTTTTTCCGGATGACACAATACAACTCGCTGAAACTCTTCCATAATATGCCTTAATTCTACTGCCTGGGATTTAAGAAAACGTCGGCGGGCGGGCACGTTGTAAAAAAGATTCCTTACACACAGGTCTGAACCCGGGACACATGCAATCTCTTCCTGTGAAGTTACCGCAGACCCGGCAACGGTGATCTGTGTGCCCATTTCGTCTTCTTCCCTGCGGGTGCGCAAGCGCACGTGGGCTATGGAAGCTATGGAAGCCAGGGCTTCTCCACGGAATCCGAAAGTCTGAACGTTTTGCAGGTCTTCCACACTACGGATCTTGGACGTGGCATGACGTACAAAAGCCAGTTCGGCATCTTCCGGGCTCATGCCGCACCCGTTATCGGTTACCTGCATGAGGGTGGCTCCTCCGTCGGTCAGTACCACGTCAATCCTGCCGGCTCCTGAATCGACGGCGTTTTCCATCAATTCCTTAATGACCGAAGCAGGCCGCTGGATCACTTCTCCGGCAGCTATCTGACTGGCAATATGTGGAGGAAGTACGTGGATCATCAGAATATTTTAAATAAATAGCTGAATGCCTGGGTCAGGTACAGAGCCATAACCATGATAACGATCAACGATATGATGACGATGGCGCGGGTGAGTTTTTGGCGGGCAGGGTAACGGCGTTCAACCTCGTGGCGATGCTGGAAAGAACCCCTGATGGACCCTCCGGGAATGTAAGGCTTGTCTTCATTCCGTTTTTCGGCAGACACTTTTGCCCTGGATTGTTTGATCCGTTCTTCAAATTCTTCCTTTTCCGGGTTCCAGTAACGGGGTTTGTAATTAAAAACCCGGTGTTGAGGTGTTCGAAAAAAAGATATTCTAAATGCCATAACAATAATTTTTTATAAAGGCAGATCTATAATAAGGCGGTCTCCTTCAATTTTTTCTACGGCATTTCCTTTGGTTATGCCGGTGATGATCATCAAGCCCAGACCGTCGGTATCCAGAGGGCTGTGCAAAATGGTTTCAAGACGTGCGTGGGCCGTAAAACGTGTATGGATCTGCTTTGTTTTTTCCGAGTATGAGATAAAAAGGGTAATACCACCTGTTTCCCGGAGGATCTCCCTGCGTTTGAGGGTTTCGGGACCGTTGTCCGTGCCCATGCACAGTTGCAGGGTTTCTTCAACCAGGTGGATGACAGCATCCCGCTGTGCGGGTCCCAGGAAATGTTTTTCACAAAATTGTATGATTTCAGTGGTTAGTGCGTAAATGTCGTAATGCTCGTAATCCTCTATAATCCATTCCAGGTTCCTGATGCGGTTGATAAACGTGCGCGTGGCTTCTTTTTCGGGATGGTCAAAGATTTGTGCGGGAGAACCTTCTTCGTAAATGACCCCCTGGTCCATATAGAAAACACGTGAAGAAACATCCCGGGCAAATTGCATTTCATGTGTGACGATGATCATGGTCATTCCGGTTCCGGCCAGGCGCCGGATGACGCCCAGCACTTCGCTGACCATGGTGGGATCCAGGGCCGAGGTGGGCTCGTCAAAAAGTATGATGTCGGGATTCATGGCCAGGCAACGGGCAATGGCCACGCGCTGTTTCTGCCCTCCGGAAAGTTCGTCGGGGTAGGCTTTTTCCTTGGCCGCCAGGCCAACCATATGCAGCAATTCGCGTGCTTTGGCCTCGGCAAGGGGTTTTGTTTTGTGAAGGAGTTTGATGGGGGCAAGGGTCAGGTTTTCCAGGACGTTCAAATGAAAAAAAAGGTTGAAATCCTGGAAGACCATGCCCATTTTTTGCCTTAACAGTGAAATGTTTGCGTTCGGAGCGGTAATTTCCTGTTCCCCAATAAAAATACGGCCGCCGGTAGGAGGGTCCAGCAGGTTCAGGCACCGCAGGAATGTGCTTTTCCCGGTGCCCGAAGGACCTATGACAGAGATCACCTCGCCCCGCTTGATGTGGGCGTTTACATCCCGGAGGACTTCAAGGTCTCCGAATTTTTTTGAGAGGTGTTCTACCCTGATCATACGCCCCGGTCTTTAAATGTTTGGGATATATAGCGATCTGCCGCCATGGGAAAATGAAGCCGCTCCAGGTCGTGAATTTTGGCTGCCAGTGTTTCCGGGGTATCCGAAAGGTCAACGGGGCATGTGGCCTGAAAAAGGATCGGACCGTGATCGTACAAAGGGTCCACAATGTGAATGGTTATGCCGGATTCCTTTTCCCCGTTCTGTATGACGGCCTTGTGAACCCGGTCTCCGTACATGCCCGGGCCTCCGTATTTGGGTAGCAAAGCCGGGTGAATGTTCAGGATTCTTCCCGGCCACTGGCGGATCAGGTGTTCGGGGATTTTCCACAGAAATCCCGCCAGAATAATGAAATCGATCTTATGCGCTTTCAGGATCCCGGTAAGGTTGTTTTCGTGATGGGGATCTTCCAGGGCTTCCCGGGAGAAGGTGATGGCCGGGACATCAAGTTGCCGTGCACGTTGCATTACGTATGCCCCGGGCTTGTTGCATAAAAGCAGCACAACCTTTCCACAGGTCAGGTTGCGGATGAGGTTTTCCGCGTTGGTTCCGTTGCCCGATGCAAATACGGCAATTCTTGTCATAACTTACAAAGGTATGGAAAAATCGTTATTTTTGTGGTATGATGAAAAACGGAACAAAATCTTGTAGCAGCCAAAGTGTTGCAGGGGGTGTCTTTCCACGGATCGGGAACGGATTTGACGTGCATCCGCTGGCCCCGGGGTATCCTTTTTTTCTGGGGGGGGTGCGGCTGGATCATTCAAAAGGATGCATTGCGCACTCGGACGGGGATTGCCTTATTCACGCCGTGTGCGATGCCTTGCTGGGCGCATTGGCCTTAGGGGATATAGGGACTCATTTTCCTGACAGTTCAGAAGAATTCAGGGGGAGTGACAGTAAGATCCTTCTGAAGAGAACGTACGATATGATCCGGGCTGCCGGGTACAGGACAGGTAACGTGGACTGTACGGTTTGTCTGCAGGAACCTAAAATAGGGCCTGCAATTCCCGGGATGCGTGACGTCCTTGCCGGGATCCTGGAAATACCGGTCGGGTGTGTGTCTGTGAAAGCTACTACAACCGAAAAACTGGGATTTGTGGGCAGGGAAGAGGGGGTGGCCGTTTATGCTACCGTGCTTCTGTGGCCGGCAGACTAAAACGGGATTCTCGTTTGTGTGTTTCAAAATAATTCTTACTTTTGCAGCTCCGTAGCGGCGAGGTAGCTCAGTTGGTTAGAGCGCATGATTCATAATCATGAGGTCACGAGTTCAATTCTCGTCCTCGCTACGAAAAAACACCCGCAAAGTTTTGTGGGTGTTTTTTTTATTGCAAATTTAAAGCAATAGTTTATATTTGTAATGCATATTT
>JBAZHT010000043.1:0-15234 GCA_041652255.1 Bacteroidales bacterium | reverse complement strand
TTTGCAACGGGTCAGGGCATAAAATCCAAGTTATGATGCTGGCTCCGTACACCGAACAAAACCACTGCTTGGAGGTGCGTGGGGAGGGGTGCAATTCCTAAACATTCAAATCATGGGAATTGATATCTATTCGCTTGCCCTGGACTATCCCGATACCATCATACAGGTAAAGGCAAGCGACCTGGTAGAGGTGGCTCGTGTCTTCATGGAAGACCTGGCCTTGGTACCGGAACACGAAACAAGAGGAAGAAAAAAAACACAAGAAACAGCAGAACCGGACAAACCGAAAACCCTTCTGACAAAAAGAGAGGTGATGAAGCTGTTGGGCGTTGGTGAGACTACTTTGTGGCGGTGGGCTGCAAAGTACGATTACCTGCACCCGGTGATGATAGGCGGCAAAAGGTGTTGGAAGCGGAAGGACATAGAGGCCATCATGGAAGGGAACGTGACGGATTATTACGGGAAGCCGATCAGGGGATCGAAGAAAACCCCAACATTAGTCAGGGAGAGCAGGTAATGGGGACGGATTTGCAAAAAATCACAGTCCATCCAGAAAAACCGCACAACCGCACTAACTGCTGGTAGATGGCTTAAAGGCAGGTCGCTGAAACCACAAAGAGCAGAGAGCCTCGGCGTACCAAAAAAGCTCTTGATGCTTTGTGGTGCAGCGACCTTGCCTTTTTTGTAGCATTGCTGCTCAAACGACTGCCCGACGGTATTTAACCGCCCGGTGGTCTTCAAGGCGGTGCGCCAAAAGATTTTGGCGCTTGAAAAAGGCGCTGCTTCGCAGCACCACTGATTTTTACAGGTTGCTTTACGGGAGGTGGTAAGTAACAGCGGCGTTACATAAAATTATAAAGCGCTGTTTATATGCTCTTTAATGGCGTTAGGCGGTTTTTCGCTACTTACCACCTTCCCCTGTATTTGCAGTTTTTCGGCATTTTGGGGGGGAGGTGGTAAGTAACGTCAACGCCGAAAAAACACGCAACTTGTTGTTAATATGCACATTGTAGATGAATGTCAATTTTTCGCTACTTACCACCTCCTGATTCCCTTGCAGACGAATAGAATAATTCATACCTTCGCTTTGTTCATTTTTCATTGTTCATTTTTCATTGTTGGTATGGAGGGAAGATCTCATGAAAAAAAAGCTTTATCATCTATGTGTCAGTTCACCCGAGGTTATGTTTCGGGTTCCTGAAGATTATTACCAGGGCATAAACAGGGCCTGTCTGGCGGCTTATCACCAAAATACCTGTCTGTTGGCATACTCATTTATGTCAAATCATTTTCATGTTATTGCTGAAACAGCAACTCCATATAGATATATTGGGTCCATTCGGAACGGCTACAATAAATGGTTTAACCATAAATATTCGCGAAAAGGACCACTGGGTTACCCGGGCTTTCATGCCGTGGAGCTGGACACACTGGAACATATTCTGGATGGTACAACGTATGTAATAAGAAATGGCGTCCACCATAATGTTGTGTCGTATCCGAGCGGATATCCTTTCTGTTCTGCCAGGTTTTATTTCATGAAAGATTTCGGAATCAAGGGACTGTATACTCCCTTAACGTCATGGAAAGAACAACGGAAATTTCTGCCCTGGAAAGTAAAATTACCCCCGGGTTATATTTTGGATAAAAGCGGATTACTAATCCAGGAACATATTCTCCAGACGGGCATGGTAGAACACTATTATGGATCTCCCAGAAAATTTGCATTTTACATGAACAAACTATCCGGAGAAGAATGGGCTATACTGAATATAGAATCATGGATGGGAGCTCAGGCAAAGGACTTGCTGAACAGTGAAAAATTACTGAAAAATGCACACAGGATGAGCGATATTGACATTTGCGAATATATTGATGCATGGTTGTTGAAAAACAAGAACGGAGCACCTTATACAGCGCTGTCAGTTAACGAAAAAATCAGACTGGCTTCACAGTTAAGGCGTCAGTGTATAGGTATTGGCCAGATCTCCCGGTGCCTGGCAATCTCTGAAGACTTACTGAAAAGTGCAGCGGGTTCTCCGGTGTTATGAATGGCTTTTGCCAAGCAATTGCAAATCCCTTAGAATGTGTCGTCGCTTCAGAATCTGATAGTTCTGGGCTCGGTGGAAAAGCTGCTGAAAGTGGCGGTAGCGTCTTTCAGATAAAGTACCAATGTGTTTTCATAACTAAGTTTTTCTACTCGACATCCCTTACCAGTGGAAACAGCCTGATTACTTTTTCAACCGGGAGGGCTTCCACCCTTCGGCCGTCTTTGCCGGTCATGGTTTCGGCGGCAAAAAGGGAATTCAGGATGGCTTCTTCTGTAGCTTCTATGGCCGCCATAAAAAGAGGTGAACATTGATCATTGTGCAAGTATTTAGCCGTATAGACCGGCAGGACCCGCCCGTTTTGATCGTAAGCGGTTCGTACCAGGTTTTCAGGGGCAACCGACAGAGCTATCACATAATCGCCGCTGCCGTTGGAAGCAATACCGCCTGTCCGTGCCAGCCCCATCATGCCGCGCTTGGCCATTCTTTCCAGGTTCCGTTCGTTTATGGGAGCATCGGTAATGATCACGATCATACAAGAACCGTCCGCGTCCGGAATACGCATCGCCTCTTTCTTTTCTATGGCTTCCGCCCGGGAAGGGATGGCGCGTTGCAAGTCCTTTTCTGCTTCCAATTGATCTTTATACGAATAATTGCCGAGTTTTTCGCCCACGTTGATCCCGTCAATTTGCAGAACACCTCCAAAATTAGTTTGTACCAGCACCCCGACTGTATAGCCCCCCATTGCATCCGGTAAAACCCTGCTTGAAGTCCCGATCCCTCCTTTGAAGCCAAAACAAACAGTTCCCGTTCCGGCTCCTACGTTACCTTCCTGAACAGGTCCCGCATGTGCATTTGAAAAAGCTTCCAGAATATGATCCGGGGTAACATGCCTGCCTCTGATATCATTCAGGCCGCCGTCGTTAGTCTCTCCCACGACGGCATTCACGGACTGTACATTCTCATTTCCTATTTGTGCCAGTGTATAAGTTATCACCCCTTCTATCCCGGCAGCCACCGATAAGGTATTCGTTAAAACGACAGGTGTTTCAATATTCCCCAACTCCCTGATCTGAGTAGTCCCTGCCAGTTTTCCGTATCCGTTGCCGGCCCAGAAGGCAGCGGGCACTTTTTCATGGTAAATATTGCCCGGATGAGGAATAATGGCTGTCACCCCCGTTCTGATACTGTCTCCCTCTATAAGTGTAACATGACCCACCGTCACTCCTTTCACATCGGTAATGGCATTCATGGGGCCCGGTTTCATAACACCGGTCCGTATCCCGTAATCTCTCATCCTGGTTTGTTGGGAAAACCCATTTAACGGCATCCCGTACACCGTAAGAAACATGCCCACGAAAATGAAGAATTGCTTCATAATAAGAATTTTAAATATTTTAACAAAGTTAAAAATTCATTATGTTTGAGATGTATTCTGAATCAATAATAAGGCACATAAAATTCGGATAATTTCTGTACGTATGAAAAAAAACATTCTTCTTTCATTAGTTGTTCTGTTAATCCTGAATGCATGCGGTACGGCCGCTTTTACAGGACGCAAACAATTATTGGTTTATTCGGATGAATCCGTTTCATCCTTATCCGATCAATCTTACGCGGAATTCATGAAAACCGCTGTGATATCAGACGATGCCATGGATACTGACATGGTGCGTTCGGTAGGCAACAGAATGGTCTCTGCTTTGACAGAGTACCTTGCCGGTATAGGCCGTCAGGATTATTTGTCCGGTCTGGACTGGGAATTCAAACTGGTGGATGATCCCGCCGTAAATGCCTTCTGCCTGCCAAACGGCAAAATTGTACTCTTCAAAGGACTTTTGGAGTTTGCTGATAATCCCAACCACATGGCGATCGTCATAGGGCACGAAATGGCCCATGCTGTGGCTCGTCATGGCAACGAACGCATGAGCCAGCAGGCTCTGTTGCAATCGGCCGGACAGATTGCCACACAAGTATTCAGCCAAATCAAATACGGACAAACCAGCCAGACAGTGGACCTGTTTGCAAAAGCATTTGCTTTCGGGACCAACGTGGGTGTTGTGTTGCCATTTTCCCGCAAACACGAATACGAAGCCGACCGGATAGGACTTTATATTATGGCCCTGGCCGGTTATGATATTTATCAGACGCCACTTTTCTGGGAGAAAATGATGGGAGATAAAAAATCTTCCTCATTCGATTTCCTGAGTACGCATCCTGCCGATGTTAAAAGAATTGCAGCCATATCCGAAAGTCTGAACGAGGCTGCAAAATACTACCGGGACCAGGGAGAAGAACTACCTTTGGGGGACTAGCTTAACCCGGTAATTACTCCATCATTTATATCCATAAACATGGCCTGGGGTTTCTTGGGCAATCCGGGCATTCGTAAAATATCACCGGCTATGGCCACGATCATGCCCGCTCCGTTATTTACTATCAGATCGTGGATGTTCATTTCAAAATCCCTTGCTACCCCGTAAGCTTTGGCATCGGTTGAAAAAGAGTATTGCGTTTTGGCAATACATACCGGATAATGGGCCATTCCCATGTCTTCTATCATTTTCATGTTTTCGTGGGCGGTTTCATAATAGAAAATACTGCGGGCCCCATAAATGTTGCGGGCTATCTTAAAGATCTTTTCTTCAATAGAATCCCCATCACTGTATGTAAAAACCAGTGGTGTAGAAGGCTTTTTTTCAATGGTTTCCACTACCGTTCGGGCCAGTTGGGCAGCACCCGCTCCTCCTTCAGCATAGGCATTGTTCACAGCAAAAGGAACATCCAGACGGGTACAACGTTCCCGCACTATATCAATTTCCTGATCGGAATCTGTATCGTACCTGTTCAGGGCAACCACGACACTTTGCCCGAAGGAACGCAGGTTTTCAATATGTTTTTCCATATTAGCCAATCCGTGTGTTACCGATTCCGGATTTGGCTCCTTCAATTTGGAAAGGTCCTGGCCTCCATGCATTTTTAATCCCTGTAAGGTGGCCACCAGCACCGTTAGTTTGGGTTGAAGACCGCCTTTCCGGCATTTTATGTTGAAGAATTTTTCAGCTCCCAGATCTGCCCCGAACCCGGCTTCAGTTACCACATATTGGGCATGCGTCATAGCCATTTTTGTAGCTACCAGTGAATTGCACCCATGCGCAATATTGGCGAACGGTCCCCCGTGAATAAAAGCAGGCGATCCCTCCAGGGTTTGTACCAGGTTGGGATGTATCGCATCTTTAAGCAATATGGCAATGGCTCCTGCCACGCCCAAATCATCTACGTAAAAAGGAGTTCCATCATGTTCGTAACCCAAAACGATCCGTCCGATCCGTTGTTTCAGATCGTCCAGGTCTTTCGAAAGACAGAGAATGGCCATAATTTCAGAAGCGGGAGTAATGTCAAACCCTGTCGCCCTGGTAATCCCGTTGGCTTTGGCTCCGACCCCGCTGATTATGCTGCGCAGGGTGCGGTCGTTGACATCCAGAACCCTTTTCCAGACAATTTCCCGCAGGCACGTACCGTTGTTCTGGTTGTGGTAAAGGTGGTTCTCCAGCAAAGCCGAGATCATGTTATGGGCCGTCGTGATGGCATGAAAATCACCCGTAAAGTGCAGGTTAATGTCTTCCATGGGGACCACCTGCGCATATCCCCCTCCGGCCGCACCGCCTTTCATGCCAAAACACGGGCCGAGTGAAGGCTCCCGAAGCGCCACAATGGCTTGTTTCCCGATATGGTTCAAACCCATGGAAAGCCCAATGGAAACCGTTGTTTTTCCCACTCCGGCACGGGTGGGGGTTATGGCGGTGACCAGGATCAGGTTGCTTTTTGCCACTTTTTTTTCATCTATTTGATCCACCGGAACTTTGGCCATATAATTTCCGTAAAGGTTCAGGTCTTCACAGGCAATGCCCGCACGAGATGCTATGTCTCTTATATTCTGCATTTTATATGCATGTGCAATTTCAAGATCCGTTTTCATAATAACTTCTGTTGTTTATCCAAAAATACGAAATCCTTCCGGAGTACAGAATTCCAAACCTAATCCCTGACACAACGAACAGATAGCCCCATTTTCTTGCTTTCCTGGTAACTGCGAAAATCGCCGCTATAGTTGTACAGGGGCCAGTTCAGGACGCTACCTGTACCATCCTCTGTAGAACTCCACCAGTCGCCGTAGTCACCAATGGCGTTGAATGTACCACGGTTGTAGGAACGGTTGCCCCCCGGAAGAGCTGTAAAGCCACTTGAATTCGTTGCGTCTGTATTGGGGGTTGTCCAATGAGCAGTTCCGGCTTCTTTCATTTTGCCTCCGGCAACAGAGGTTCCCCCTAAATATTCTGCTAATTGTGTCCACTCTTCATCACTGGGCAGGTGCCAGCCATCGGGACAGGCAGCCATTGCGGCCGGCCAGTTGTAGAGTACGCCATAGGTTTTGTAGTTATCCAAGGCTTTTGCTTTTGCTACATCTTCATATTCATAGTCATAGCCGTAAACATAGTAACAGGGTTCTGTATCAGAACCTGTTTGCGGACCTACCACACCAGGAAGATACGCCAGATTCTCGGCCATCCAGGTTTGCTCCCCAATGGTTACAGTATTGTAAACTTTGCCATCACGAAGATCTTTAAATGTGTCAGGAGGTTCTTGCGACCAGCAGGAGTATGACAGTGCCCCGGCTAGTAAGAAAAGGATAATTTTTTTCATGGCTTGCAAGTTTAATGAGAAATTGTATGTAAAAAGGAACACGTAACTTCTTAATAATTCATTCTCTGGAAGGCAATGAAAGAAAACCGGCAATAAAAAGTCCTCATCTTTGGCTTGATAATAGCACCTGTCTTAAGACTTGACATAACTATCCCAAATATAGCGATATAAATCCAATCAACAATTATCTCACGTCCAAATCTCTTTGAATTCGGGATTTTTGGTTGTATAGGGGGAATTGTTATAGTACAGTTTCGGTAACAAAAGAAGAAAGCCTTGTAATTCTTTATGAATCAAGGCTTTTTTGGTTTGTGCTCGGGACGGGAATCGAACCCGTACGGACATTACTGTCCACAGGATTTTAAGTCCTGCGTGTCTACCTATTCCACCACCCGAGCCGTCATCATATCAAGGAGTATCTTGAAAAAAACCTCTCGCCGGGAGAGGTTTGGAGCGGAAAACGAGATTCGAACTCGCGACCCTAACCTTGGCAAGGTTATGCTCTACCAACTGAGCTATTTCCGCATACGTTTCAAAATGGGAATGCAAAGTTAGCGTTTTTTTTCTTTTGGGCAAAAAAAACAGCGTTTTAGAACAACCCTCCTTCAAACTGTTCCAAAAACCTGACATCGTTTTCAAAATACAGGCGTAAATCCTTAACCTGCCATTTGAGCATGGCTATGCGTTCCACACCCATCCCGAACGCATACCCTGAATATTTTTTTGAGTCAATACCAGATGCTTCAAGTACATTTGGATCTACCATTCCGGCTCCCATAATTTCCAGCCATCCCGTATTTTTACAAATATTGCAACCTGTTCCACCGCAAATATTGCAATTCACGTCAACCTCTGCAGACGGTTCGGTAAAAGGAAAATAAGAAGGACGTAAACGGATCTTTGCCGCCGCTCCGAACATTTCACGGGCAAAAAGTAAAATCGCCTGCTTGAGATCGGCAAAAGAAACGTTTTCGTCTATATACAAACCTTCTACCTGGTGAAAAATGCAATGTGCCCTTGCCGAGATGGCCTCGTTGCGGAAAACCCTGCCCGGACAGACCACCCGTATGGGTGGCTTTTGTTTTTCCATGGTCCTTACCTGTACCGAACTGGTATGTGTCCGTAACAACACCGGATTATCACTGCCGTTATTGATAAAAAAAGTATCCTGCATATCTCTGGCAGGATGGTCGGCCGGAAAGTTCAGGGCACTGAAAACATGCCAGTCATCTTCAATCTCGGGACCTTCCTGAACCGTAAATCCCATTTTCCGGAAAATATCCAGGATTTCACGCTGTACAATGGAAATTGGATGCCGGGATCCGGTATTGAGAATAGTAGCCGGTTTGGTCAGATCATCCGTTGCTTGTTGCCTGTCTGCAGTAAAGGAAAGCCGATCCTTTTGCGTGTTGATCGTTTCCAGGGTCTTGTTTTTTAGAAGATTCAACTGTTTCCCAAAGTCCTTCTTTTCAGCCGGATCAATGCTCTTGAATTCTTCAAACAATCCCGTAAGTATCCCCTTTTTACCCAAAAGACGAATACGGAATTCTTCTATTTCGGCAACAGATGCCGGTTGAAATGTGTCCAGTTCCTGTATCAGGCTGTTTATTCTTTCCCTCATATACTTTCTTTATACGATTATGTTAATGTCCAGAAAAGATGCAACGCTTCCTCCAAAGAGTCCGTATGCAAGGTTTTTTCAATATTGGGGGCGTCATAAGTTCTCTTTATAGAACAATACATGGTATAAGGCCCTTCCATGCGATATATGCAGCGATGCCCCTTAGTAAGAGCGTTTTTCACATCTGACCTTATACGTTCACAAGCGACTTCGGGATGCAGGCAAATAGCAGAACAACGGGAAAGCCCTTTTTTTACTGCAGTGGTTACAATGTCCCCAAAGAGCTCTGCTGCCTGACGGCATGCCGCTTCATCACCTGAAAGATAAACTACAGGGACATCGTACATACCGGCTACCAGCGCATTGTATCCCATTTCGGGTAATGAGACTCCGTTAAGGGTAAATTCATCCACAGCACGCGCCATCGTATGGCACATAACCCCGTCCGCAGTACCCGCTTTCGCATGATATCCCAGGAATAATACGGCATCGTATCCTTTCTCTATGGTCAGTATCATAGCCCTGAAGTCTTCCGAACAGCGTCCTTTGATATGAAAGGCTCTTCTGTCCAGTAACTCCGGGACCAGTGCTTTGTTCCCGCCGTGACCGTCCCGGACATATACTTCCGTAGCCCCTGCATCAAAAGCTCCTGCTATGGCAGCGTTCATTTCTTTAGTGTATTGAACCCGGTTTCGTTCGTAATCCGGATGTCCCGAAGAAATGGAATCCCAGTCACATGCCGTAGCAATACCTTCAATGTCTCCTCCAATAAGTATTCTCATAATAATAATTTAAACCCATTTAACAGCTTTTCGTTTCAGGGGAAGTGTCATGCAGCGTGCACCGCCTCCTCCTCGGGCAAGCTCAGCTCCCACTATAGTTACCACACATTTTCTGAGCTTGTCAATATTCACTTTCCCGGATGTTACGTCCTCAGAAGTGACGATCTCAAATCCGTGTTTAGACATTTCATTCAGCGTGTGCTCATTGCGTGCATAGGAAATAACTTTCCCCGGTGCAAATGCGAAAAAGTTCGCTCCCGAATGCCATTGTTCCCGTTCCTGATCCCACTCGTCATTCCCTCCGCATGAGATAGCCTCCATATCCAGTCCCAGACGCCTTAGAGCAGTCAATAAATTCGGTACCCGCCTGATCTTTTCTACTTTCCCGTTATCCAATGTGATCTGTACGGTACTGTAACGCACATCACCCATGATCAGGGGTTCAAAAACCATGCATTTATCTACATCCAGCATGGTAAATACCATGTCCAAATGAATAAAACTTTCCGGTGAAGAGGGAAGTTGTTGTACAAAAATATAACTCTTGCCCTGTGGAGCTGTTTTTGCCAGACGATTCAACAGCAGGTCTATCCCCTGCGATGTCGTCCTCATTCCGTTGCCTAAGACAAGTATGTCATCCCTTACCACCAAAATATCACCACCCTCCATCAAAACGGATCTGTCGTGGGGTAGTTGCTCATACGTATTTATGACACGGGCATTAAAATACGGATTATACGCATAGACGGCCTCCATTATCAGGGATTCCCTGACACGTACCTTATTTGCCATGCGGCAAATAACGGCGTTATTACCTATTAATGCTGAAGCGTCGCGGGTAAAATAAAAATTATAGAGAGGCAATAACGCGTAATATTCATCATTTAGAAAAGAGGTCAGACTGTCAATCCGGGCTGGCAAACCTTCTATCAGCTTATTGGCCAGTGTCCGGGAGGACATTTCCATCAATTCGTCAAAATAGTCGTTGACATTTTCCGTCAGGCATATTTTCCCTACCAGGGAATTTCTTTGTGCCATATTGTCCAGCACTTTGATCAACAGGTCTTTGAGTTGATAAACCCTGGTGATTTTTTCCAGAAACAACGAAAGTTGTTCGTATTCCTGCTGAGCAACTGAAAGATTCAGTATGTCACTGTACAGTGCCCGTTCCACGGATTTGGGTGTCATGTTTTCCACTTCCGGACCCGGCGTATGAAGCATCACCGCTTCCAATTCCCCAATTTCAGAATTGATCTCCAGATTAAATTTTTGTTCGTTCATACAAATTCTTCATGATCGTGGGCAATGTCATTGAATAGCTGACGAAATTGCGTGTCTTCCCTGGGACAGACCAACAAAGCATCAGGTGTATCAACCACAATGTAGTTGTCAAGCCCTTTTATTACTATAAGCTTCCCGCTATCCCGGGAATAAATAATACTGTTTTTAACGTTTTCCAGCAAAGCTTTGCCGGCTGCAACCGCATTTTCGCGGGGATCTTTATCGTAATGCATATAAAGGCTTTCCCAACTTCCCAGGTCGGACCAGCCGAATGTTGCTGAAAACACATACGTATTGGTTGCCTTTTCCATAATTCCGTAATCTATGGATACATTACGTATCTCTTCATATACCTTCCCGATAAATTTTGCCTCGTGTGAGGTGTTGTATAAACTGAGCCCGTTCCTGAAAGGCATGCTTACTTCGGGAAGCCAGTGTTCAAGCTGACGCACAATGGATTCCAGGCTCCAGACAAATATGCCCGAATTCCAGTAAAATTCCCCGCTCTGAACCAATACGCGGGCCAGTTGGTCATCCGGTTTTTCGGTAAATGTCTTTACGGGGTACGCCACATGATCTTCCACAACGACCGATTCATTCTTGACAGCCTGTATGTATCCGTAACCCGTTTCCGGACGGGTCGGCTTAATACCCAGGGTGATCAGCACGTCTTTTTCCTGAGCAAGGTGCAATGCAGAACGGATGGTTGCCAAAAATTCATCGTCCCCAAGTATCAAATGATCCGAGGGAGCCACTACAATGGTCGCCCCGGGATCTGTTTTCATCAATTTGTAGGTTGCGTAAGCAATACATGGCGCCGTATTACGCCTGTATGGTTCGGACAAAATGTTATTTAAGGGGATCGCGGGCAATTGTTCGTGAACCAGTGTTTTATATTGTTCGGAAGTAACCACCAGGATCCTTTCATCGGGAATGATCCTTTTGAAGCGCTCATAGGTCAGTTGTAAGAAACTTTTTCCCAGGCCCAGTATATCCAGAAACTGTTTTGGCATGGCATTCCGGCTTAACGGCCAAAAACGAGAGCCAATGCCGCCTGCCATAATAATGCAATACTGATTTTTGTTCATAAAAGAAGTGTAAAGGCATTCGGAATATATTCCAGTGTATAATCCGGATCTTCTATCCCACCAGGCCCAAAAACAATGGAAATCACATCAAACTGTGCTTCTGCCTGAATACTATAACGCGCCATATAGGCACGGGCAGCAGCCATCACCAGCCGTTGTTTAGACCATCCTACCGTTTGGGCGGGAGACACAATGTCAGCTTTGGAACGGGATCGCACTTCCACAAAATGCACCATATCTTCTTTGCCGGCTATAATATCCAATTCCTTATGACCGGTTCTCCAGTTTGTATGAAATACCCTGAACCCTTCTTTTTTTAAAAAATTTACGGCCAGGGTTTCTCCCATTCTGCCTGTTGACAGCGTATCTCTTTTTCTTCCCTTCATATCATTTCTCCGGTCCACAAATGTAGGCAATTTCAAAGATATCTCCAATGATCCAAAGGCTTCGGCATCACAGAGCTTCTGGCTGCAAGGTCTTCCCTGAAAATGGTCCGGACATCTTTCTCGCTTACCCAGAGAGTTCTTTCGGGAAGTTTATCCGCAGAGAGTCCCACCCCAACGGTCATGTGCCCGCCACCTCCTCTCGCCCGGTAAGTACTCATAACTACATTATATTCTTCCGTAAGAAAAAAAGAAGAGCCGTCCGCCATGGAAAGAATTTCAATTCTTAAACCGGCAGGTTTGTTTTTATTTACTCTGTAGAAAATTCCGGCGGCAGAATCAAAATTGTATGCCGGCCCTCGTGGATCGTCTATACGCAAAGCATAAGCGTATTCAAGAAACCGCACGATCTCACTGCCCGTCATGCGAACAATGCTCAGTGTATTCTCATACGGGAGGGCCCTAATAAAATCTTTCATACGCAACGGACCTGCATTTATCATCAGATTTCGGGCGGCAGGAGAAACAAAAGAAACACAAGCCCCGATATCCGATGTAGATCCTGAATTGACATATGCCAATTGCACCCGGTGAATCTCATCTATCCATGCACTGGGTCCAAACATGGCTTCACGGCTGTAAACGGGAATTTCCAGGTGGCAAAATTCCTGTAAATTGTATTTCTCTTCCCGGCCAAAAAAAGATTCCATCTTCTTTTCGTAAGGATAATAAGGCGGCAACTCACGGGAAGCTATAAGCTCTGTAGCAACAATTATACGCGGTTGTCCCGGTGGTCCGGGTTGTACCCGGATCTCTGCACGCCCTATATGACTGGCTCTGGCTCCGGCTTCAATCATATGTACGGTATCTCCCCTGACATTTACCAGGTAATCGGTTTTCGCATCATGGACGTGCCCACAACATATCAAATGAAATCCGGGCACATTACGGGCTATCCATGCACCTATGCTGGATGCGCTTTCGGAAGTATCCCGCGTAAATGGATCCCCCCATCCGGTATGGAAGAGACCAATAAGAATATCGGGATTTTCTTCTGCATAGATTTTTTTGGTCCAATAAATGGCTGCCTTTTCCGGATTATCAATGAGTATTCCTCCCCTTAAATTTTCAGGGATCCATTCTGTGGCAAACGGAGTCAGTATACCCATAACAGCGATTTTCCAGCCTTTCCTGTTGTAAATGCTATAGGGTTTAAAATAAGGTTCGCCTGTCTTTTCTACAATGGCATTGGCACAAATGACATCTGCACGGATTTCGGAATAAACTTTATCAAAAATTTTTCTCCCCGCTTCAATGTCATGGTTCCCGGGAGTTATTGCATCATAAGACAACCGGTTGAATAGCTCTGAATAAATATGTGTATGTAAAGTGTCCACATAATTGGCAAAGAACACTTCGGGCGTTCCCTGTAAATTATCCCCGCCGTCAAGGAGGAAAAGATTTTTACCGTATTTTTCCTGTTGTGTTTTTATATAACCTGCGACCCCGGACATCTCCCTGCCTAAAACGCCGTGAAGATCGGTTGTCTGCAACACAACGAATGTTTCAGCCTCCTTTTTGGTACAGGAGAGTACAAAGAATGCCGTTATGACCAGTAAGCCGTATCTCATTTGTATTGCCAATGATTAAGGGGTTGGGGATCAAAGGGACTTCTGGAAGCTTCCCATTCCATGAATAATTTACGCATGTCAGCTTTACTTTCCCAGACGATCCGGGCAGAAGCAGTAGTTGCATCCCAACCCGTTCCGGTGAACAAATGGCCTCCGCCTCCCTGTGCCCTGTAAGAATTCATTACCACATGATACGTTCGTTCCAAAACAAATGCAAACCCATCTGCCATACCGTGGATCTCTATGCGTTCACCTGCAGGCCTGTCTTTGTCTAATGTATACAAAATGCCGGCGGCTGTGTCAAAATTAATGATCGATGTCTGATTACAGGAATACTCCAAATAATCCTTAATTTCATTCCCGGTCATTTCCACTACACATAATGAATTTTCATACGGGAACCAGGTAAAGAAATCTTTCAGGAACATCTGCCCTTCTTCTATGACAACGTTTGCCTGAAGTGCGGATGCAAAAGAAACTTCCGGCAATATATCTGATCCCAGACCGGCCAGCGCCAGTTGTCCCCTGTGTATTTCATCCACCCAGCTGCACGGTCCTGAAAAAACATCGTTACTTTCCATGGAGTGCAATATCCGGGCTATGGGTTTGCTTTCGTAATCAGATGCCATTTTGAAATAAGGGGCAAAATCTTCCATGTAATCCGGATTTGCAGGAAGTTCTTTTACTTCAATCAGTTCCTGTTTTATATGGACAGAAACGGGTTGTCCGGGAACTAATGTGATCTCTGCCCGTGCAAGGGACCTGCCACGGGCTCCGGGATTCATAAGCCAAACCGTATCCAATTCCTTATTGATGATTTGATGGAGGGCGGGACGGTGATCGTGTCCGTAACAGATCAGATCTATCCCGGGGACATTTTCTGCTATCCACAAGGCAGCATTCTCATTGCCCAAAGGTCCGCCGGCACCTCCTCTGGCTCCGGTATGGAATAAACCTATCACCAGATCGGTATCTTCGTTTTCGCGGATATGAGAGACCCAATACTGTGCAGAAGCCTCAATGGACAAAAAATCAAGCCCGGGTCGCAAGCGCTCGGCCACCCAGGTGCTGACGTGCGGGGTAACCAATCCCAATACGGCTACCCGGTAACCTTTTATAGTAAAGATCTCGTAAGGAATAAAATAGGGATCCCTGGTGACTTTACGTATGATATTGGCTGAAAGAACGGGGACATCTGTTTGACGATATACCCGCGAAAACACTTCCATTCCCGCTTCAATATCATGATTCCCAACAGTAACGGCCGTATAGGGAAACCAGTCAAAAAAAGCGGCACACAGGTGTTTTCCTGTCGTATCTACATGCCCGGAATAATAGATGGCAGGGGTTCCCTGCAGGTAGTCACCCACGTCAAAAAGCATCAGACGGGATCCGTATTCTTTTTGTGCATTTCTGATATAGCCGACCATCCCTGCTACCGAGGGATCAATGCGTCCGTGCAGATCACTTGTCTCAAGGACACATAAAGTTACCGGTTGTTTTGAGCAGGCACCAAAAAGAAGTAACAGCCCTGAAAAAATGTAATAGATTGCCTGTTTGAAGTTCATCATTACAAACTTAAATAAAATCCGGTGATTTTACGTCCGTTCAAATAAAAATCAAGACCACATACTAACTTTAAAGGCAAAAGCGGACATGGCATCAGAGCCAGCCGCACGAATAAGTTTCACGAGGT
>JBAZHT010000042.1:0-15663 GCA_041652255.1 Bacteroidales bacterium | reverse complement strand
GTAAAAGAAGCATAATATGGGACAAAAAACTAATCCTATCAGTAACCGTATAGGTATCATCCGTGGTTGGGATTCAAGCTGGTGCGGAAGTTATGCAGAACGATTGGCCGAAGATGCCAAGATCAGGCAGTACCTTACTACCCGCCTGGCAAAGGCCAGTTTATCACGCGTTGTGATTGAACGGACCATGAAGCTCATTACTGTGACCATCCATACAGCCCGTCCCGGTATTATTATAGGAAAAGGCGGTCAGGAGGTAGAAAAACTGAAAGAGGAGCTTAAGAAAATTTCCAATAAAGAAGTACAGATCAATATCTTTGAAGTAAAACGCCCCGAGCTGGACGCAACCATAGTTGCCAACAACATAGCCCGCCAGATTGAAGGTCGTGTTTCATACCGCCGTGCCATCAAAATGGCGATGGCTTCCACCATACGTATGGGAGCCGAAGGGATTAAGGTTTTGATAGGAGGTCGTCTGGGCGGCGCCGAAATGGCACGTCGCGAATTATTCAAGGAAGGCCGTACTCCTTTACATACATTCCGGGCAGATATTGATTATGCACTGGCCGAGGCTCATACAAAAGTAGGTGTGCTGGGTGTCAAAGTGTGGATCTGTAACGGAGAAGTATACGGAAAACGTGACCTTTCCCCCAACATTGGTACAGCCGCATCTGCTGCAGGAACTGGCAATATGCCATCTGACAGGCGCGGAGGACGCGGTGGAAGGGACCGTCGCGGCGGAGACCGCAGGGATAATCGCGGCGGAGATCGCAGGGATAGTCGCGGCGGAGATCGCAGAGACGGAGGAAGAAGGGATAGAGGACCCCGCCAATAGTGCGACATACATTTGATACATGGTGCTGAAAACAGCACAATAACGAAAAAGCACCGGTGGGTGCTTTTTTGTTAAGTATCAGCAGATCCGGCAAATACATCAAGTGTGCGTTGTGCCACTGCTGCCGCGCGGCAGCACCAGATTCAGCACAACGCCCAGAAGAGCTGCCAATCCAATGCCGGTCATGGAAAAATTGCCGACAGATAAAGCAGCACCTCCGATCCCCACAGTCAGGATGAGGGAAACGATGATCAAATTTCTTGTGTTTGAGAAATCTATTCTGTTGGTAATCATATTGTTTATCCCAATAGATGCAATACTTCCAAATAACAACAACATGATGCCACCCATTACGGCCTGGGGTATGGTGCATAGTACTGCGTTCACTTTTCCTATCACAGAGAATAATATGGCCGTAACGGCAGCTACGGACAGGACGTACGGATTGGAAATTTTGGTCAGGGTGATGGCACCGGTTACTTCCGAATACGTAGTTACGGGAGGTCCGCCGGCAATACCCGAAAGCATGCAGGCTATTCCGTCGCCCAGCATGGTTCTGTGCAGTCCGGGATCTTTTACATAATCTTTTCCTGTCACCGTCCCTATGGCATAAATATCCCCGATGTGTTCGATAACAGGAGCAATGGCAACAGGGATCAGAAAAAAATGGCAGGAAATGAAAAGGAAGGTCTGGCAAAGGAAGGCAGCGATATCCATGTGGCTTCTTTTACAGCTGACGTATCTATCCCCCGAAATATCCAGGCAACCGCATAACCGGCAACAATACCGGCCAGGATGGGAATGAGCTTAAGCATGCCTTTACCCAACAGACTTACCAATACAGCAACGGGAAGTGATACTCCTGCCAGCAACCAGTATGTACTTGCCATATTGACCCCGGTAGGAGCCAGGGAAAGTCCAATTCGAGATAAACCCCGTACCCCATAATTTCACTGCCAGGCTCATCAGGGCATAAACCAAACCAACAGCGGCAATTCCCGACATGGTTCCCGGCATTCCGCAAAGCCCTGTGGCTTTGATGATAGGGGCAACAAAGGCAAAACTGCTGCCAGGAAAAACAGGAACCTTTCCTTTGGTGATAAGATGGAAAATAAGTGTCCCAATTCCTGCACAGAACAATGCTATAGAGGGATCAAGTCCGACCAGAAGAGGAACAAGAACGGTTGCTCCGAAAGCGACAAACAGGTATTGTACGCCTATTACGGTTTCTTTGATTTTTGTTTTCAGGAACATAAAGATAATTACTTTATACTAACTTTGTATGAAATGAAAATTGCTTATTTATCTGTTTTTTATCCTTATCGTGGGGGGATTGCGCAGTTTAATGCGAATCTTTACCGTGAACTGGAAAAAAACCATCAGGTAAAAGCATTTAATTTCAAAAGGCAATACCCTAAGGTCCTTTTTCCCGGGAAAACCCAACGCATTCCCAAAGACGATCAGGCCGTTTACATTGAAAGTATGCCTGTCCTGGATTCGGTTAATCCTTTTTCCTACTGCCGTACCGCAAGACAAATACTGAAATATAAGCCTGACCTGCTTTTAATGCGTTATTGGATGCCTTTTTTTGCCCCCTCTCTGGGCCTGGTTGCCCGTAAATTAAAGCATAAAGGATCCACGGTAGTATCCATTATTGATAATCTGGTTCCGCATGAGAGAACTTTTCTGGATAAAGGCCTGTCCCGTTGGTTTTTAAAGCAAAACCACGGCTGTATTGCTATGAGCCGTACGGTACGCGACGATATCCTTTTACTGGCTCCGAAGATCCCGTATATCCTGAAAGCACATCCGCTGTACGATCATTTTGGAGCTCCCGTACCTGCTTCAAAGGCAAAAAAACAACTCGGTCTGGATGCGGATCGAAAGACGTTGTTGTTTTTCGGCTTCATAAGGGATTACAAAGGCCTGGATTTGCTGCTGGAGGCTTTCGCGGACCTTGGAGATACGTATCAATTGGTGATTGCCGGAGAAAGTTACGGGAGTTTTGAAAAATACGATAAACAGATAAGGGCATTGCCCTATCCATCGTCTGTAAAGGTTTTCAACAGGTATATTACCGATTCGGAAGTTCCCGCTTTTTTCTCTGCTGCAGATGTCTGCATCCTGCCTTACCGTACAGCCACACAAAGCGGGATCTCGGCCATGGCGTATCATTATGACGTACCTTTGATAGTGACTCCCGCCGGGGGGCTGGCTGAAGCTGTAGAAGGTCCGGGAACCGGCCTGGTAGCCGCAGGAACGGATGCCCGCTCGATTGAGCTTGCCATAAGAAAATTTTTCAGTATGGACAGGAATCCTTTCAGGGAAAATATCCGAAAAGAAAAAGAAATCCTAACCTGGGAACATTTTGCCGCGGAGATAACCGATTTTGCGAATAAAATAAAACCAAAACCCATATAAACCATGAAAAAATCAATTCTAATCCTTTTACTGGGCTTTTTAGTGGCCTGTTCAACCAATCCAATGAAAAACAACCCTTTATTACAGGAGTATGACACTTCTTTCCAGACTCCCCCGTTTGATAAGATAAAGACAGCGCATTTTATGCCTGCCATCCGGGAAGCCATGGAGCAACACCGTGCGGAAATTGACGCCATTGTCAACAATCAGGAAGATCCCACGTTCGAAAATACCGTAGCTGCCTATGACAGGGCCGGAGACCTTCTCTCCCGTGTTACGGCTGCTTTTTTCACCCTGAACCGTTCGGACACCAATGAAGAATTACAGGCACTTGCCCGTGAAATCACACCCGAGCTGACCAGTCATCGTAACGAGATCCAGCTGAATCCCGTTCTTTTTGAAAAAATTGACTGTCTTTACCAAAAGCGGGATTCATTAAACCTGGATGCCCAACAAATGAGAACCCTGGAAAAATATTTCGATGATTTTGTAAGGGGTGGAGCTGCACTTTCCGTTGAGGATAAAGAAACGCTGAAAGACATCAACACGCAGCTTTCCAATCTAAGCCTGGAATTTGGTCAAAACCTGCTTGCCGAGACCAACGACTTCAAAATGGTAGTTGACAATGTGGAAGATCTTGCCGGACTTCCCGAAAGCAATATTCGTGCAGCCGCCAGCCTGGCCGGGTCACTGGGCATGGAAGGTAAATACATTTTCACCCCCAACAAACCGTCCTGGATACCTTTCTTACAATACGTCCACAACCGTGACCTCAGGGAAAAATTGTACAAAGGGTATTACATGCGTGGTGACAACAACAACGATAAAGACAACAAAGAGATCATAGGCAAGATCGTCAACCTGAGGGTACGCAGGGCTCAGCTCCTGGGTTTTGACACCTACGCTGATTTTGTCCTGGTCAACAACATGGCCAAAACCCCGGAAGCTGTATTTTCTTTCCTGGAAAGAGTCTGGGAACCGGCCTTGCGGGTTGCGAAAGAAGAGCTTGCGGCCATGCAGAAAATTGCCGATCGCGAAGGTGCCGGATTCAAGCTGGAAAGCTGGGACTGGTGGTATTATGCCGAAAAATTGCGCAAAGAAAAATACGACCTAGACGAAAGCGAGATCAAGCCTTACCTGAAACTGGAAAACGTCAGAGACGGATTGTTTTACGTGGCCAACAATCTTTATGGGCTGACTTTTGAAAAACGTACAGACATTCCCCTTTACAATCCTTCCGTGGAAACCTTTGAAGTAAAAGACAGGGACGGGAGCCATCTGGCCGTTTTGTACCTGGATTATCCCACAAGAGCGGGAAAAAATGCCGGGGCCTGGTGTTCCGGTTTGCGCGGTTACAGGAAAAATGCCGATGGAACCGAACAATTTCCACTGGTAACGGTAACCACCAATTTCCCCGCCCCGGTGGACGGTGAACCCGTACTCTTAAGCTGGGATGAAGCCGAGACCCTGTTCCATGAATTCGGTCACGCTTTGGATGGGTTCTTTGGACGGGGGGATTACGACCGCATTTGTGGCGCGTTGCCCCGTGATATGGTGGAATTGCCTTCACAGATCAATGAACATTGGGCTATCCAGCCGGCCGTGTTAAAAGAATATGCCCTGCATTATGAAACCGGAGAACCTATGCCTCAAGAACTCATTGACAGGCTGGTAAACAGCAGTCATTTCAACCAGGGATTTATGACAGTGGAATTCATCGCTGCCGCACTGCTTGATATGGAATGGCACTCTGCCGGTAACGAGCAGGAATACGATGTGAATGAGTTTGAAAAGAATGCCCTGAAAAAATACGGACTCATAGACGAGATCCTTCCCCGTTACCGTTCCACGTATTTCTCGCACATTTTCAATGGGGGATATGCCGTAGGGTATTATGTTTACCTGTGGGCAGAGATCCTGGATGCCGATGCTTTTGATGCTTTCAAGGAAACAGGCGATATTTTTGACCGGGAAACCGCCGGGAAATTCCGTAAATACATCCTGACCGAAGGTGGTTGGGATGAGCCCATGAAACAATACATCCGATTCCGCGGTGCAGAACCCAATGAAATTCCCTTACTCCGCAACCGTGGTTTATTATAGAAAATCATGAAATTTAAATTATTTTTTCTGATACTGGGTGTGTGGGTTGTAGCTGCCTGCACCCAACCGGCAGTGCATTCGGCCATACCGGTGGTTTCTCCGGAATCCGTCGGACTAAACCCGGAGCATCTTGCATTGGTTGACGGAGTGATAGCAGAAACAATTCGGTCCGGGAATATTCCCGGGGCCGTTTTGGCCGTTGTTCGCCATGACAGGATAGCCTACCTGAAAGCATACGGGAACCGGCAAATGGTTCCCGATACACTCCCCATGACGCTGGAAACGGTATTCGACCTGGCTTCAGTCAGCAAATGCGTAGGGACCACCTTAAGCATTATGCAATTGGTCGAAAGAGGTCAACTACGTTTGATGGACCGTGTAGATCAGTACCTGACCGGCTTTCAGCCATGGACGGATCCCGAAACGGGCAGAAACGTTAATATTACAATAGAAGACCTGATGACTCACACTTCGGGGCTTCCTCCCTACGGACCCACACAGGAGTTAATGGAACGTTACGGATCCCCGAACCCGGAAGGTCTTATGGAGTACATTTGTCAATGTCCCAGGGATTTCAAACCGAAAACCGGGTATCAGTACAGCTGCTTGAATTTCATTACATTGCAGAATGTTCTGGAGAAGATCACCGGAGTGACACTGGCGGAATACGCACAGAAAAACGTGTTTGATCAACTCGGCTTACACCATACCACATACATGCCTCAGGGAGAAACACTGGCTTTATGTGCTCCTACTGAGTTGCAGGAAGACGGTCTGCCGTTGGTCGGGAAAGTGCACGATCCGCTGGCACGGTTGCTCAACGGAGGAAATTCCGGGAATGCCGGGGTCTTTTCCAATGCTACGGACCTGTCAGTAATAGCGGTGGCGCTGCTCAACGGAGGGCAAGTGAACGGAAAACGTATACTGGGTCCCCTGACGGTGAAAGCCATGGCGCGGGTACCGGCGGAGGTTGCTGCCTTTGGGCGCACTTTAGGCTGGGGAAGAGCAGGCTCTTGGAACGGGAACCTGTTCAATCCAAACACGGTATACGGGCACACGGGGTACACCGGAACCAGTATGGTCATTGATCCGGAATCGGATACGGCGGTCATATTGCTGGCCAACCGGGTCCATCCTTACGATGACGGGGAAGCCATAAGTATGCGTACCCGGGTAGCAAATATTGTGGCAGGGGCGATAATGGAATGATATGAAAAAGTTTTGTACCCTGCTAATTCTTATGACCACAGCCTTTACAGCCGGTCATGCACAACCTGTGTTTCCGGATATAGATAATACCAGGCCGTATACGGAAATCTATATGTTTCCGGCCTATATGACCGGGACTATCCAGTTTGAGGACGGTACTGTTTTTAAAGGACAATTGAATATCCTATTGGCTTCTTCTACCCTTTGTTTTTTGGATGAAGAAGGATATCCGGATATTTTTCCCGATATAAGTCAGGTAACGGCTGTTTCCATTGGCCGGAATTATTTTATTCCTTTACTGGGTCATTATATTCAGATACTCCACACAGACGGGAACGTCATGTTTGGCGTGGAGCAGTACCTTCAATTGGAAGTCGAAAAGCGTTACGGAGCATTTGGCCGGGAGGAAAAATCGCCAAATGTTCCCATAGAGAAAAGGAACCTCAGAAGCGAAGGATTTAATGTATCAACCGGAGGCCGGTTTTTGGCAGGGGAATCAACTCCTTATACCGTTCATCAGAATGCATATTTGATTAGGAATAAGAAGGCATATGCTTTGACTGAAAGAAATTTCAGACGGTTTTTCCCCGGGAAAAAAGTGCTAATTGAAAAATACGCCACGGATCATGCCATAGATTACTCCAATCCGGATGAAGCCCTGACGTTATTCAAATTCCTTACGGCGCAATAGGTTGCACTCTTTCTTTCAGACCGCCCCATTGCATATTGGTTTTGTGGGCGGTTTTTTTTGCGACTTTTCTCATGGTCATATCCACAGGAGCTGTAATGAATTCGGGAACATTGAATGAAAAAAGGGTTTCTGAATAATAACTTACGGGATGTTTTTGAGGAAGTAAAAAAGGTTTTCCGGTGTTCCCGTCTTCATCTATGGAAGCGAAATACAAACGCGTATACAATCCGTCTCCCCGGCGACTGGAAAAAACGATCCAGCGTGAATTACTGCTCCAGCTGTGATAACTATCCACCCCGGGGCTGTTAATTCCCTCCATCAGGTGCCATTCCCCGGTTTTCAGGTCCATAAGTCCCAGATCGGCTTCCTGGTGCCAAATGGGAAATGTCCCGTAATCAGCCAGGGTGAATATCAGAAAATTCCCGTCATAGGAAGGTCTTGGGAAAGTCAGGCTTTTATGGATCAGAGGGGCATGTAAAAGGGTGTCCACCTTCGTTCCGAAAGTTGCGGTTTCCGGATCAAAAGCAATGCTGCATAAAGCATAACGGACCTCTTTATAGTCTTGCGGCATTTTTTTTTGATCGGCAACACAGAAAAAAAGCGTTTTTCCATTCGGAGAAAAAACAGGAAATGTTTCAAAATCCTCTGTGGTAAGGTGTCTGGAAGAGATGAGACGGTTTTCTTCTGTATCAAAAACTACAATATCCGAGGCTGTGTCGTAAACTTCAATTCTTTGCCCGGGATCCATAGGGAACATTTGACGTGTGGTGTTGACAGAGTATGCAATAAAACGCCCGGATGAATGCCAGTAAGGATATACACAGTTGGAAAGTGTTTCCGGAGTTTTTGTATTGTAGACTTCCATAACCCCGTCTTTTAAGATAATGGTTCCCGCCTGTGGTCCTCTCAGGTGCAGGTTAAAAAAATCCGGATCACCGCGATTTACCGAATGACAATTTATACAGGTTTCGGGAAGCAGCGTATTTACCAGGATTGTCTTTTGCTTGTATGATTGCAAATTCCTCTGGTAGATACCCATTCTGCTATAAAGTTCATAGCCGGGGGCAATCAGGCGGTAGACCAGACCGTGATCAATTGGATGTTCGCTGATATATATGGGAAAAGGGGCGTATTGTATCCACGTGTCTTCTTTCAGGATGCTAAGTTTTACACAAATGCTGTCTCCTTTGTTGGCTTGTAACAATTGTGCCCACCTGGCTTTTGAAATGGCAATGTTTTTTTTGCCTTTTTCCCGGAAGGAAGTGCCCCGGGGTCCTGAAAACTCGGCAATTACGGCTGTAAAAGAACTATCCTCAGGGGTAAAGTTCAGGGGAGCTATTGTGGCGGGAATCGTAACTTTTGTGTAATCGGGAAAAATTTTTGGGATACCATCTAAGGTAACGGGGTTTTCTGCATTGGGAATGCATCCCGTAACAATTTGCAGGGAGAACAATATAATGGATAGACAAAAGTTACGTTTCATGAGACTAAAATATGAAATACAGGTAATACCAATACGTATACCTGTATAATTTTTCCAAAACCGTATGAGCCTGTTTTTCCGAAGTAAGCAACATGGTGTTCATGAAATCCTTCAATCCTTTTTTTATGTTTTCATCCAAATCCCACGGAGATTCGTTGATTTTCCCTGTTTTCTGAAACCATTCAAAAGCCAGGGCCTGCTGATAGGCCCAGGGAATAAGAGAGTAATGTTGCTGACCCAGTGTAAAATATTCAGCGGCCTTTTCCCAATCTTTATTCAGAAGGGTGTATGCCATCAGGTATTGGAAAGCGGTTTTGTTTTTCTGATTATGAATTGTCAGATCCTTCAATACGGTTGACATATTGGTCGAACTGAAAATCCTGTCTTCCGGGAGACGGAATTCTTGTAAAGTGTTCCATTCGGGATGGTTCTCATAAGTAGCCTTACGGGACCAGTGCCTGTAGAATAATGTTTTATGCAAAAGGCCCAGGTATTTTTGTGCCACATTATATTGTTCATTTATAAGGTTTGTCTGGGCAAGACGTTGTAGACATCTGGCGCTTTTGCGGTGGTTAGGAATGGCTTCCATGGCCTCGAATACATAATGTTGTGCTTCGTTAATCAACCCCAGGTGATAAAACACTTCAGCCGTAGTGAGTGGTGAGGTAAAATCTCCCCCAAATTCCGGAAACAGCCCTTCTGTTCCCTTTTGAAAATAATTAAACAGTAAATCCCCTGATTTTCCTGATTTAACCAATGCCAGGTTCAGACAGGTCATGGACATTGAGGTAGAAGGCGGTTTTTTGCCGGCTTTCCGGATTATTTTATCCCATTGTTGATCCCAGGCAAGATGATCGTATTCCAACGCTTCTTCCAGGGCTGGATTAACGGCTTTACGCAGAAAAAGAAATCCGCTAAATGGAATCAGAACAATAAGAAAGATATAAACAATGCGGTATAGCCCATTTTTATTATTATTGAAAGGAATTCGGGCTGCCAGGTCCACTGTTCCAATAATCACGAACCACGCAGCATATTGTAAGTAAAAATTTTCGTTTGGGTATCTGTAAAAATCAATTCCCAGGAAAAGTTGTTGTAGGGGATACGGGGAAAAAACAGAGGCTGTCACAGGCAGGCATGCTGCCAGAAGCAGTGCTGAGGTCACCAGGATGATCGATTTTTTATGCTTGTAATTTTTTCCTTTATTGCGGAATTCAAAATATAGGATAAAAGCCAGATAGAGTAAAAACGATCCACCGGCAATCATGTACAATATTATGGAAAGGATCACAGTATGTAACAGATATCCTTTTTTATTTCGTCTCTCAACCATGAACAGAACACCAGACAGGGATATGAGCAAAGCAATTATGGCTCCGTTTATGTAATTCTGGTCACATGAAAAACGCCAGAGTAACAAAGCAGGTATAAGCGACAGAATCTGAAAGGAATTATTAACTCCGGTTTTTTCCATCAGTCTGCTGACGCTTTGTTGCAACAGAACAATAAGAAATGCCTGTATCAATGCTCCGGACCAGGCAAAAATATAAAATTGTGTTAAAAATGCGCCGGCATATGAAGCCAGACCTCCCGGATGCATCACATGATCCAGAAAAAAGTCTTTAGTATAAAGAAACAGATAATTTTGCTCCTGGAACCAAATTAGACCTGGAGCGAGGAAGAAGAAAAACAGGAATACTCCTGTTCCCAGTAAAACGGGAATTAAGATTTTTGAATATTTGGAAAGGAGCTCCATAAAAAGGAAAAAAGAGCGGCCTGTTCTGACCGCTCTGTTCATAAAGTATTACGAATAATTATTCAGCTTTATCCCACCATACCGGATCACTCCATATAGGCCCGTTCGCGTAAGTCAGGGCAAGCGGGTTTGAAAGTTCCACATTGTCTTTGTTGTAGTTGGTTTCGTGTGAACATTGGCTGTAACGGCGGAACCAGTAATTTTCCTGTGTGGGAGATGTTCCCGGGATTTTGTTGGTCGCTGTAAATTCAGCAGGTCTTACGTAGTTCACATAAACCTGTCCGAAATTGCCGATGTTTCCGGCTCCATAATTGAAACGACGCATATCGTTCCATGTTTCCACATGGATACCCAAAGCAATGACTTTTTGCAACATAATATCGGCCATGGTCAGTTCCCCGGCATTTTGTGCTACGGCTCCACTGGCCATATACGCATCAATAGTGGCCTGGTTCATAGGTTGCTGGTCGGGATTGGCTGTGCCTGTAGCAGACCAGTCTTGCAACTTGGATTGCATACGTGCGAAACTGGCCCTGATCCCATCCATATAAGCAGTGTAGGCGGCTGCGGAGTTGCCCAAACGCATGTTAGCCTCGGCCTTAATGAAACACATTTCGTGATAAGTGAGGATGTCCGAATCGGAGTCGGGACGCGCCCAGAAAGAACCGGTGCCGGCAACTGTATTAAACGCAGAACTGGGGTAGTAATACATATCATTTTCCGCACGTCCGCCGGTCTGTGAAACAGCCAGGGCTCTCATATTCACGTAATTCAGGTCCATAACCTGTTTGTAATCATTGGTGTTGATGTACAAACAACCTTTTGGGTAGGTAACGCTTACCACATCACCGCTAACCGTATAAGGGAATCCTTCCTGGTCAAAGAATGCTAAAACCTGAGCCTTATCCTGAGCGTTGGTTATGGTATAGTTTTTGGCAACGTTTGAAGAAGCTACGCTTGCATTGAGAAGGGCTCCATATATTCTCCTGGATCCGTACATTACGTCTACGCCTTCATCACGGCTCCATTCGTAATTCAGAATCTCTCCTGCATCAGTTACCTGGATCTTGCTCATGCGGGCAGGAAATACCTTGCTCATTCGCGGATCAACTACTCCGGCACCCCTTAGGTTTGTGTGCAGGTCATTATACCATTTGGTATAACGTTGTGTTGTTCCCCATGCGGCACAGTCCCAGATAACACTGGTCTGATAAGGGTCGCCAACGGTAAAGTTGGTGTCCTGATCTCCTGCGTTACTGTGTTTCATGATGGTGCTTTCGCTGTTGGATTGAGGGGCTTTAGCCAGCGCATCCAGTACAGCCTGGGGATCGTACAGAGAGGATTTTTTAGAAAGCTTGTTGAGCCAACGGGCCTTGAGACCGTAGCACAGCTTGATCCATTTCTGAACATCACCCTGGTTCCAGCTGTCACCTGCGGCAAGAGGTGTAGCACCTTCTTCCTGGGTCATGTTGAAATATTCCAGAGCCAGATCAATGCGGTCCATACATCCGTTAAAAATGGTTTGACCGTCATCATATACGGGGGTAGGGTTACTTCCCAGGGGTTCTGAATAAGGCATTTCCCCATACAGGTCGGCCATAAGCATGAATCCCATGGCATGAATGACATGAGCGGCTCCAATATAATGATAGGCACCCGTTTTTTCAGCCGCAGCGATCATATCGTCTATGTTACATGCGGCCCCAATAAACCAGTTCTGGTATGAGGTGGTGGTTGCTCCCTGGGTGGGGTTCCATGCAGAAAGATAACCGTTTGTTGAAGTGGTGCTTGTTTGGGTCATAAGACCGGCAATGGTTACACCCCGCATGCTGGCATTACCCCACGCGTACATATAATAATGTTGTATCCAGGGGAGACGGCTTTCCACGGTGGCGCTTGAATTGTTGGGGTTGTCCGGATCTACGTTCACGTCTAACCAGTCGTTACAACCCGCTATACCCAAAGTAAGCAACAGACTTAAAGCTATATATAGTATCTTTTTCATAATCTTAGTTTTTAAATCCGTTTGTTTTTAGAAAGTGATGTTTAAACCGAATGACAAACCGGCTGTGGCAGGAACGCCGCAATAGTCAATGCCTGACGAACCGGAGCCACCCGTACCGGAACCTGAAACGCTGACTTCAGGATCCATCCCCTTGTAATTACTCCACAGGAAGAGATTGGTTCCCGTTACTGTCGCTGTGAGGCCTTTAATGAAACTTTGTTTGTTGAAAAGGCCCTTGAAATTATAGGCAAGAGATACAGCGCGCAAACGCAGCCAGTTGGTGTCTGTCAACAAGTTATAGGCATTGGAAGCATAATTGCTCCAGTAGCTTTGGATCATATAATCACCGCTCTTTTCAGCCCCGTTGACAATATACATCTGACCTGCACTGTAGGTATAGGAAACAGGTTCTCCTGTTGTGCTGGAAACACCTTCCACGGTGACAGATTCACGATCCAGTGTCTGCGGGGATAACCCGTTGTTAAGCAATAAGTACTCAGTACCGTTGTAGATCAAACCTCCTTTACGAATATCAAAAAGGATTGAAAAACTCAAATTCTTGTAAGTAAGTGTATTCCCCAAACCGCCAATCAAGTCCGGTTCGCGATTTCCAAGCAGGTTGGTTGCCACGCCGGTGGTTTTGTACAGACCTGTTGTTTCATCAACAACGTATCGTCCATCAGGGATTTCAACTTCTATATCCTTGCCTTCTTCGTCTTTTTGTATTTGTGTTTCACGCTTCCAGTAGTCCCCCGTGATCCCAAGGAAATAGCCTCCGTTGGGAACAGCAGCCGCTTTTACTCCGCCAATCTGGACGTCGGTTACGTAGAACAGATCCACTCCTTCCATGAATTCTCCCAGAGTACCCCTGTTCCCGGACAGGTTAAGTGTCAGATCCCAGGAGAAGTTCTTGGTCTCGACAGGAGTAGCAGTGATCATCAGTTCCATACCTTTGTTGGAAACAGAACCCGAGTTGATGGACATAAAGATGTATCCGGTGGATTGTCCCAGGCGGGGTGCTGCGATCTGGTTGGTGGTTAAACTGTTGTAATAGGTATAATCAATGCCTAGACGTCCTCCGAAAAAGCGCATTTCTGCACCCACTTCCCATGAGGTCTGGATCTCGGGTTTGAGGAACGGATTGCCTCGCGTCCAGTTATTCCCAATGCCAATGAAGCCCGGGCTGACAGCTCCTGGAGCCCACATGTAGGTATTGGTGGCATAAGCAGAGGCATCTTTACCTACCTGTGCCCAGGAGGCACGTATCTTTCCAAAGGAAAGGATGTCGTTCTTAGGCATCAATTCGGTGAAAACCAAACTTCCGCTAACGGAAGGATAGAAATACGAACGGTTTTCAATAGGAAGGGTGGAGGACCAGTCATTACGTCCGGTTATGGTCAGATAGGCAATGTTCTTATAAGCAGCACGAAACTCACCAAACACTCCAATCAACCGTTTTCTGGTAGTAGCTTCGGTAAAGAATTTGTTCTCATTGGCGATGTTTGCAAAACTAATGGTTCCGGCTGTTACAAAGTCGTATCCCCAGTGGGTTTGGAGAATATTCTTGGTGTCTTCCGAAGTCTGTCCCAAAAGCAGGTTGAAGTCAAAATCACCGAATGTCTTGTGAAAATTCAACATCAGGTTTGAAGACAAATACTGGTAGTTCCTGTCGCTTTTAGACAAACGGCCGTTCTGATACCTTTCAGATACGGCTCCTCCGGGAGCTATGTACGTGTATTCATCGTAAGTATACGTGTCAAGCCCTACGCGATACACAATGTTGAACCAGTCGGTAACGTCTAAGTTGGCGTTGACTGACCCGGTCCAGCGGCGCGTTTGGTCAGACAGTTTGTTTTTATTAATGATCCAGAAAGGATTTTCACGGTCGGCAGCCAGATCCTGGTATTCGGCGAACATCCTGTATTTGGTGCCGTCTTCGTTCAAATAACGAGTCATATCATCGCTGCGTGCCCAACCGTATACGGCTGTCATGGCTCCGTTACCGCCACCCCCATAAAGACCTCCTGTTGTCAGTGTCTTTTGCGTATTGGATATGGTATAAGCCACGTTTGCTCCAACGGTCAGTTTTCCGTATTTTTGTTCACCGTTAAAACGGAGAGTCGTTTTGTCATATCCAGTCATGGGGACAATACCTTCCTGGTCGTAACGGGAAGCTGACAGGTAAAAACTGTTGTTCTTGTTACCTCCGGAAATGCTCACGCTGTTATCAAAGATATTACCTCCGCGGAAAAAGTTTCCGACATTGTCGTAAGCGGTCCCTGTGATCTTCTGACCCCAGGAGTTATAGGTATAATCACTGAAAACCCCGGCCTGATTGTAGTACCCCCTTCCGTATACATCCTGAAGTTCAGGAAGCGAATTGGCCCAGGAATAACTGTATTTAGAACCAACGTTAACCCTTACGGTCCCGTCGTTGGCTCCTTTCTTGGTAGTAATGACTATCACTCCGTCTGCAGCACGTGATCCGTACAAAGCGGCAGCAGCTGCTCCTTTAAGCACAGACATGGATTCAATATCTTCGGGGTTGATGTCCATAACACGGTTGCTGAAAGTAGTAGCGGTTTTGGTCATACCGTCCGTTCCGGAATTACCTCCCACGACTGTGGAGTTATCATATATGATTCCGTCAACAACAAACAGAGGTTGGTTATCGCGGCCTTCACTGGCCGAGTTGCCACCACGGATTATGATGGTTGATCCCGAACCGGCAGCACCCCCGGATTGTGTAACGTTTACACCTGCCACTTTCCCGGCAAGTGAGTTAATAACATTGGTTTGCTTGTTTTTCAGCAATTCTTCAGCGCCGACTTCGGTTACAGAGAAGCCTAATGCTTTTCTGTCTTTTTTAATACCGAGCGCCGTTACGACCAATTCTTCCAGAGCCACGGAAGACACGTTCATGGTCACATCAATTACGGAACGGCCGTTAATTTCTGCCATAACGTCCTCAAATCCCATAAATGAGAATAACAGGGTTCCGTCAGCAGGGGCATTGATGGAATAATTCCCATCCAGGTCTGTAGATTCACCCCGCGAAGTCCCCTGAACTAAAACATAGACGCCCATTAGAGGTTCTCCCGTATTATCGGTAACCTTTCCTGTAACGTTTACGTTTTGGGCCCACATAGGTCCTGCAGTC
>JBAZHT010000041.1:0-15820 GCA_041652255.1 Bacteroidales bacterium | reverse complement strand
ATGTATCGTAGATGTAATCATCGTACCAGGTAATCGGAGCCCAGTCGTTGATCAAACCTCCTTTGTATTTAAATTCCGTAGGACCGCCGTATGTACAGCCAATGGTCTGACCTGCCCAGCCGCCCTTGATCTTATCTTTTAAAATATCCTCCCGTATGGAAACGGGTTTGGAGTAATCCAATACGGGAGGGTTCCCGGTACATGAACCGGCAAGAAACCAAACTAAACCTAATATCAATAACCTATTCATCATATAACCGGTGTTTCCGAATAATAAACTATATCGTTAATCCTAATGAGGTAATCATCATGCGGGTTTTTCCATTTCATTTCAACTGTGTGTTGTCCTTCCGGCATGAGGTATTTCCAGGCCGGTTCCAGCCTTCTGTCCGTGTTTTTCATTGGAAGACGTGCCACATGATCCAGCTCTCCGTCAATCCAGACCTCCACCAACGCAACGTAAGGATCGTCCGGTTCTGCCAGTCCGAAAACTTCCGAACCGATATGTCTTGCCGAGACCCTGGCTACGTAGTCTGCCGTGACACTGCGTAAACACACAATGTTTCCCCAGATCACAAAACCGTTCCCCTGAAAGTCAAACTGATAGTTGTCTTTCAGAAAAGTGTCTTTACGGTCTCTGTAAACGGGATACATACCCTGGAAATTTTGTTCCAACGGAAGCACATCCGCCTTTTGGACAGGAATGACAACCCGGTCACCCTCAACATCACCACCTGCCTTTTGAATCATCTGCAGAGCGTGCGAAAAGCTGTATCTGTAAGCTTTGGCCAACGACACGTTGGTACCCTGAAAATCTTCTTCTTCGATCTCTTTAAGGGGATCAAGCCAATATCCCGGAATACCGGAATAACCTTTCATTACACCCAAAACACCGGCTACTGTGGCCGGATTGCAATCGGAATCCTGACCGCAACGGGTAGCAATTTCCACCGATTTAGAAAAATCCCCTTCCCCGTACAACAACCCAATGGCTATGTAAGCTGCATTGATCTTGGCATCAATATTAAAGCTTAAAAAAACGCCCTTGGGACAGCCAACATCTTTGTTCCACTTTTTATGCATTTCAAACCAGCATTGTTCCCAGTCATCGGGGTACTTCGCATGCAACTTCCTGACATCATCAATACACCGGTAGAACTGGCTTTCCGCCGGGATCGGCTCCAAAGCCCTATCCAGTACAGTTGCCGGGTCATCACAGACAAAAGCCGAGGAATACAGACCGGATACAAAAGCGCCCCCGTAAAAACCATCTCCGCTGTTCATGATATGCCCCACCCGGGAAGCCATCTCCATAGCTTGGGGCATCAAACCGGGAGTCATTAACCCAATAAAATCTGCTTCTATCTGGAAATCCAGATCATCGGCATGCGGGTTATTCATCCAGTATCCCGATTCAGGAGGCATGACGCCGTTACGAATGTTGTACCTGGATGCCTGGTTGGCGTGTGCCAGATGGTATTCGGCAAAGGCAAAACGCTTTGCCAGTGTTTCCTGGCTGCAATCCAAACCTTCCTGTTCCAGTGTTTCCACAAAAGTCAGATCGTTGTATATATCGTCAAACAGGCCGGGCTTCTTGTCCCACCAGTATTTTATATAATGATTCCCCCAGGGAATTGGCTGGTAGTCCTGTATGGTGGTTCCGGTAAATTTAAACTCCGTGGGCGCGCCATAAACCACCCCAATGGTTTGGCCGGCCCAACCTCCTTTTATCTTGTCAAAAAGTGCATCTTTGGATAGTGTCACTTCTGAAGAATCCTTATGCTGTGAACATCCAGGTGTAAAAAATAATGCTGATAATAAAAGGACTACTGTTGTTTTTCTCATGATCATTTAACTTGGTAAACACTTAATTCTGTAATAGATATAAATGAAGATACATTTTTAGTGTATTTATTCCAATGGTCCTGCACCTTATTATCTCCTATGATCCTGATCCCGTTGGTCTCTACCGGGTCGAATTCAAAAATGAATTCTACAAAATGCGGTTGAAAGAATACGATATCGGTTTCAGGAAGCACCGGAATAGACCGGAAATTCCTGACATTTTGCCATTTCCCTTTTCTATCCATATACTGTACTTTCAAAGTACCGGCATTGTACCAGCCGCCGAATTCCTCCATACACCCGGTATGAAAAACCACCATGTCAATGTGTTTCTTTTCGTTCCAGCCATAGCCGAAATAATCGCTTTTTGGTGCATTGGACATTTCAGCCAGGGAATAGAAAACGGATCCTTCACCCATTACAATGCCGTCATTGATCACATCCACCGAAGTGGCGTACATAGGACGCCCAAAAGTAATCCAGCAATTGAACAATACCTCTGTATTCACTTCTCTGACCGAGGCATAGATCGTATCTGCAACAGGGGCAATGTTATTCGTTCTGACAATGAACTCTACTCTCATATTTTCTGTTGTTTCCCCCGTTCCGGTGGTTTCATCATATAGCTGCAATTTCACGGGGTAATTTCCTGGCCTTGAAGGTGTTCCCTTTAATATCCCTTTCTTAAAAGTCAACCCATCTGGTAGCTCACCGCTTTCCAGGGCCAGGAATTTTCCCGGATAAGGCAACACCCCAAAACCTGTTTCAACCGGTACACCCACTTCCAGTGCCGGCATAGGTCCGCGACTGTATTCCACCGGCGGATCAAAACAGGCTTTGTCAGGAATCAACAGATATTGTTCCTCTCCGCTGCCTTTTAGCTCTCCCCCTTTGGCACAAACTAATTCTATGGCCATCTCTACTGTTCTGTTAATAATATCCTCTATGGAAGCATCTGGCATATCGTGACGGGTTATATTAATGTACCTGTCATTGAACGGTTTGATCCAACCTTCAATGGGCATGGTCAAATGATCCGGAAGAGTAGACGCGCCGTACATTACACCCAAAATACCCCCTACGGTGGCCGTCTGATTATCAGCATCAAATCCCATGGCACATCCCAGATCCATTGTCAATTGCAGGTCGCCTTTTCCATAAAGCATGGAAAGGATCCCGCATGCCCCGTTCAGGTTAGCATTCCAGATTGTTTTGGTCATCTCATCTTCATCAGTATAATATTTCTGAGCGATGATCTGACGCGCTTTTTGCCAATCATTGGGATACTGATGGTACAGATTCACTGCTTCTTCCACCGTCTCCCTGTAACGATCCCCTTCCGGAAGGAAGTCAATGGCTTCAATAATTATCTTTTCAATATCGGTCTCAAAGAAAGCCATGGAATACATGACCCCGTAATGGATGGTGGGGACTATGGCCCAGTCGTCGCTGGTTATGCGAGCCGCCCAGGCAGATTTTTCTGCGGCATATTCAGGCATTCCCGGAGCCGTATAAGCCCATATTTCGTTAATAAGCTGCGGATCTATCTGGTACCAGTGTGGATTGGAGATTTTGCTACCTGTGTGTGGAGGAACGAACCCGTGATGCATCAATCCCAGGGCAGCCCGGTTGGCCAGCCATATCCTGTCACGCATGTGATACATCCAGCCTTCCCTCAGATCATGATAAGTGGGTTCATATCCGTACTTTTCCATCATCATCAGGTACAGGTACTCCACGTCGGTATCATCATCGGAAAAAGCGCCTTCGTACAGTTCCAGTTTATCCAGCGATTTGCTGTAACCGTAAGGCCATAGAGACTGATCTCCGGGTTCTTCAATGTATTTGTTCTCATGAGGCAGACCGTACATATTGCCGACCATCTGTCCTATCCAGGCACCTGCGATCTTGTCACGCAGTTCAGTGATTTGTATCTTTTTGGTAGAGCAACCTGTTGTCAGGATAACAACCATTAAGAGTAGTATGATCTTCTTCATAATAGAATATATCGTAAAATTTAATATCCGGGGTTTTGTACCAAATTGGGGTTGGAGGCCAAAGCTTCTCTGGGGATGGGATAGATATTTTTGCTTTGTGCCGAGGCTTTTTTGGCCCACCAGGGATCGTTGAATTTGCCAAAGCGGATCATATCCTGCCTTCTCCATCCTTCCCAGGCCAGTTCGCGGCCACGTTCGTCGTACAGCTCTTCCAAAGTAAGATCACCGGACGAGTAAGGTTCCAGACCGGCCCTTGTCCTGATCTTCGCCAATTCTTCCAAGGCGGCGGCTTGCGCCACTTTGCCCTGACGAACAAGAGACTCGGCATAAAGAAGGATCACATCGGCATAACGGAAAATGGCAAAATCGTTTTCCATACTTGTCTGGCCACCCAGTAACAGGCCGTCGGTCTGATAACTCCATTTTCTCAACTTGGCACCGTCGTATGTGTCCCTTCCATTTCTGTATTTGGATTCTTCGAACAAGGGAGTGATAATAAAACCATCAACAGGTTTTCCTGTTACGTCGTATTGTTGGCCATAAAGCCATGTATCTGAACGTCTTGTGTCGGCCGGATCGTATTTTTCAAAAAAATCAGGCTGGCATACAAGTCCGTCCCAGGGGGTGGCAGGAATATTGAATGTCGCACAACTGGACGAATGCAAAACGAGCATGTAGATTATGAAAGCATTGTGATCGGATGTGGTGTATATGGTATTGTATACGATCGTAAAAACATTCTCCCGTGAACCCTCATTATACGGCTTAAAATTGTCCGAATAGTTGTCCTCTATAACATAAACTCCTGAATCAATGACTTTTTCACAAGCTGCCTGGGCTTCTGCCCAACGGGGTGTTCCGGTCCATTCCAGAGACATCATATAGAGTTTGGCCAAAAGTGTATAGGCCATCCCCTGGGTCACTCTTCCGTAATATTGGGGTGTAGGGTCTTGTTCCAATTTTTCAACATTATTCAAAATCTCATTTTCTATCCAGCTATACATAAAATTTCTGTCTTTCTGCTCGGGATAAGAAGGATCCGAATAATCTTCGGAGAACGGCACGTTCCCCCATCCGTCCACTGCCATGAAATAGAAGAACGCCCGTAAAAGCTTTACCTCGGCCAAAATTTTGTCTTTCCCTTCAAAGTCAATTTCTGACTGTGCGGTCGTATAAAGGATCTCGTTGCAGGCAGCTACACCGTCAAAGCAAAATTCCCACCCCATTCTGATCAATTTGTTGGATTGGCTGAAGTTGTGGTATTGCAGTTCCTGGTATCGCTCTTCTGTCCAGCTTCCGTTGGCGTTTACCGGGACCGCACATTCATCGGTAACCTGTAAATTCAGGGTCCAAAGACTCTGTTCCGTTCCATATGCCTGGAGTTTAGTGTAAGCCCTCCCTACATTGGAAATGAGTTCTCTTTCGTTTTTGAAGAAATTATCCGCCGGAATTTCGGAATAAACTTCTTCGGTCAGGTCTGTACAACCCATCAAGGTTGCTACCCCAATAATAATTACTATGTATTTGATCTTCATATTCAATTTCCTCCTGTTTAAAAGACAAGGTTTATGCCTAAAGTGATGACAGTAGTCCTGGGATAATAGCTCAGGCTCTCAATGCCGGGTGACAATCCCGAAAGGCTCACTTCGGGGTCCACCCCGGAGTACCCGGTGATACAAAATACATTCTGTCCTGTCAGATTCACCCTTAGTTTGTTCAGGTAATCGTTTTCCAGATCAAACGTATATCCCAGTGTAACGTTGTCGAGTTTCAGGTACGTGGCATCTTCCAGGTATTTGGAAGAATATTTCACATTCCCGGTAAACGTTGTATTGTCCATCCATGATGCCATGATGTTTTTCAGGCCCAGTGAGGTGATATTCTCGTACTCGGCTCCGTACCGGTTGAATACTTTTCCTCCAATAGAAGCACGTAACAGGAATGAAAAGTCAAAATTTTTGTAATTGAACGTATTGCCCCAGTTGAGCTGAAAATCCGGGTAGGCGCATCCAAGGTTTTCCCACATGGACTCGGAAACGATCCCGCCTATGGCGTTTTTAAGAATGTCGTTGCCGTTTTCATCAATACCCAGCCATACAGGCCCGTAGAAAGAGCCCAGGCTCTTGCCTTCTTCCAGACGTTGGGCATAAGCTCCCACGGGTGTCGGGATCCAACCCACATTGTAAGAACCATTCTGGAACTCTTCGTTGGTAAAGGCGATCAGCTTGTTCATGTTTTTGGAAAAAGTCAGGTAGGTATTCAAATACAGATCCTCTTCCTTGAATACATCTGCCGATATGGTGATCTCAATTCCCTGGTTGCTGACCTTGCCCACATTGGTGAAAAGTTCATCGTAAACGTAAGGAGGCGTGGGAACTGAGTAAGTATATAACAAATTGGATGTCAGTCGGTAATAATAATCAATAGATCCTCTTAACCTAAAATCGAACAATCCGTAGTCAAGTCCCACATTGTATTCGGCTTTCTTTTCCCATGCCAGATCGAAATTTGGATTGCTGGCCGGAGCATACGTATTGATCCATTCATTGTTGTAGAAAAATTTTCCGGATACTTTCATGAGCATCAGGGATTTATAATTGGAAAAATCCTGATTCCCGGTCACGCCGTAACCTGCACGTAGTTTCAGATCACTGATCCATTCCACATCCTGCAACCATTCTTCCCTGTCAAGCCTCCATCCCAGACTTACTGCCGGAAACCACCCCCACTTGTTGTCTTTTCCAAAACGGCTGGAACCGTCACGACGTAAAGATACCGAAGCCAGGTATTTTTCATCGTAATTGTACATAACCCTTCCAAAGAAAGCTATATAAGTATTGGATTCCTTGTAAGAATACATAGAAGCCATCCCTTCCTTTAGTGACGTTCCTGCACCAATATTGTGCGTCAGCCAGTCATCGGTATCAAAGCCCTGGTTGCCCATAGAGTTGTATTCCCCGGTTTGTATCTGGTAGGCATAACCCAGAACGGCCTGGATTGAATGTTTATTGAATGTATTGCTGTAATTTAAGGTGCTTTCGTACTGGATGTCGTTGGTATATTCGTTGCTTATGGAGGCAACACCATTTTGCCCAATGGAACTTGGATAATACCTTGTACGGTAGGAATTGGATTGGTAGCGCTGTTGATTGTAAGACACAAAATTGTCCCATTTCAGACCATCCACGGGCAACACGTTTAAAGTAGCCCTAACCGATGCCCCAAAATCGTCTGCTTCCCGTTCCTGTGTCTGTTCGTATATCATGGCAGCCGGGTTGTAATAGGCCATTTCTGCTATGCGGTAATACCCGCCGGATACTTTATTATCGGGATCGTAAACAGGCTCCGTAGGATTGTGGTAAAAAGCCTGTTCAAATGCAGAATAATTGGCAGGAGAATACTTCCTCTTAGATCCGTAAATATTGTAATCAAAATCCAACCAACCTTGCAGGGCGCTTTGTTTTATATTGGTCTTTATAAGGAATTTTTGTGAATCGTTATTTTTCTGTATACCCTGGTTATCTTCAATGTTAAGAACGGTTCTGTGGGAAAATTTTTCGCTCCCGCCGGAAAGTGCCAGTGAATGTTTATGACTGATTGGGGTTCTTGTGATTTCCCTGAACCAGTCTGTTTCTGCTCCGTAAAGAGACCCGGATGCGGCAGGTTTGTATTGGTTGATCACTTCTGTGAACTCCTTTGCAGTCAAAGGGATTGCCCTGCTTTGAACAGTCTGCACAGATACCTGTCCATCGTATTCTACTTGTGTTGTCCCGGCTTGAGCCCTCTTTGTGGTAATGATCACTACCCCGTTGGTTCCTCTTGTCCCGTAGATAGCAGCTGCAGAACCGTCTTTCAATACATCTATGGATTCCACTTCCTGGTAATTAATATTACGGATATCGGCTCCCACTACCCCGTCAATAATGATCAGCGGACCCTGACCGGCAGAAAGTGAGTTGGTTCCTCTGAGCAATATTTCGTAATTTCCGTTCGGGTCACCTCCCGAAGCGTTGACCACCGTCAGTCCGGCTACCTTTCCCTGAAGAAGCCCGGCAGCAGTAGTAAAAGTCCCCTGATTGAAATCCTCCGGCTTAAGGCTTGCAATGGATCCTGTTACTTCCTTTTTGGTTGTTTTGCCGTAACCAATGATTACCATCTCTTCCAGATCAAGGGCCTTTTCTTTCAGTAAAATATCTATTACGTTCCGGTTGCCCGCTTCGGTCCGGGTTTCTTCAAAACCCATACTGGAAAAAACCAGTACATCCTCCGGTGAAGCAACCGGAATTGAGTAATTCCCCTGAGCATCCGTTACTGTGCTGACTGTTGTGCCTTGGATATATACGGTAACCCCGATCAAAGGCAAACCATTACCGGCAGCGGTCACATTTCCGGTAACGTTCTTTTCCTGAGCATGCATGGTTTGAGATGCCGCAAACAAGAAAATTACAAGTAGTGAACAAATTTTAATTTTTTTCATTTTTATGCCCTTTTTCAATTCAACTGATTTCTTTTCTATATGGTATTGATGCCTGTGCTCCCATTCTTGTTACCGATATGGCAGCCGCTTTTGTGGCAAAATGAACTGCCTGACTCAAATCCATACCTTCCGAAAGCCCAACACACAAAGCCCCGTTGAATGTATCCCCGGCAGCCGTTGTATCTACAGCTTTCACCAGTACGGCAGGAATATATTCCTCACCTTGATGGTTTTTAACATATGCTCCGTTTGACCCGAGTGTAATAACCACATTCCCGGCTCCCATTTCCAGAAGAGCGTCGGCGGCTGCAGAGGCATCTGACGGAGAATTAATTGCAATCCCGGTTAGTTGTTTACATTCTGTGCTGTTTGGTGTTATCAGATAGAGCTTTTTTATCAGGTCCGCCGGTAGTTCCGCAGCCGGAGCAGGATTTAAAACAACTTTCTTCCCTTTTTTCCAGGCTATATCCGCTACGTATTCAATGACATTCATTGGTGTTTCCAATTGCATTAATATTATATCAGAAGATTCAATTACTTCTATAGCCATATCTATGTCCTTCCTGGTCATTTTATTGTTGGCCCCGGGAGCTACCACAATACAGTTCTCTCCACGAGCATCCACACAAATAATTGCCGTTCCGGAAGGTGTTTCCGGATCAGTGAAGACACAGGAAATGTCCATGGATTCCTTTTTATAATGATCCAACGCTTCTTTACCAAACATATCGTCTCCGATCATGGTAATAAATGCAACTTTCCCGCCAAGTCTTGCCGCAGCTACTGCCTGATTGGCTCCTTTTCCCCCGGGTGTCATCATAAAATCTCCTCCCAGGATTGTTTCTCCCGGTTCCGGGATTCTTTCTGTTTTAATTACCAAATCGGTATTAGAACTTCCAATTATGGTTATTTTCTCCATGTTTTAGTTATTAATGCAAACGTTTGTGCAATTTTAAGTAAAAATTATTTAACAGCAAAAATTTTATTGATAAAATTATTTATAGTACCTTGCATTATTCCAGAATTAAACCGGGAAAAGATGAAAAAAGAATCGCTTGTTTCCATATCCAAACGCACCGGGTACTCAATATCAACCATTTCCAGAGTATTGAACGGCCAGGCAGAAAAATACCGTATTAGTAAAAAGACTGTAGAACTTATTTCAGCAGAAGCCAAACGATGTAACTATACTCCAAGTTTATTGGCTAAAGGTTTGCGCACCCGTAAAACCAATACTTTGGGATTGATCATACTGAATATTGACAATCCCTACTTTTCAAATATATCCAACATTGTAATCCACCAGGCCAAGGAACACGGCTATACAGTGATTCTGGCAGATTCACTTGAAAACGAGCACGACGAAAGGGAAGTGGTCAGATCATTATTGTCACGGCAGGTTGACGGAATCATTGCCGTACCCTGCGGACAGGATCCGTCATTTTTGGAGGAGATCAACAAAAATTCAGCACCGGTAGTACTGATAGACCGCTATTACCAAAATTCGCTGCTTCCATACGTTAGCACAAATAATTACCAGGGAGGTAAGATGGCTACCGCATATTTTCTTGCCAGGGGTCATAAGAAAATAGCCTGTATTTGCGGGACTCCCTACTCCATGCCCTCCAAAGAAAGGGTCAGGGGGTATCGCGAGGTTATGAAACAAGCCGGCCTTGAATCCGAAATATTTGTTTCCGGTGAAGATTTTTCCATAATGAACGGTTACCTGGAAACCAAATTACTCCTTAACAGTAAGAACAAACCCACTGCCATTTTCACACTCAGCAACACCATTCTGTTGGGAGCCATGAAAGCCATCAATGAATCCGGTCTTAAGATAAACGACGATATATCTGTAATATCATTTGATAACAATACCTACCTGGATTATCTGAACCCTCCCATCACCCGTATAGGGCAGCCCACAGATGAGATCGGGACACTGGCTGTCAAGATCATGCTGCAAAGCCTGGAAGGCAAACGGGATATGGAAACCCGGATCCTGTTACCACCCGAGCTTATAGAAAGGGATTCTGTGTCAAAGCCGGGAACCGGCACAACTCACATCTGAGGCATTCACGTGGCGGTAAGGTAAATAGCAAGAATTTTTAATTTTTACTATCTTTACTATTTATAAAAAAATATTTAAAATCATGAATTTTTTCCCCAAATGTCTCACAGCCATTGTTTTAGCTGCCCTACTAATTTTTCCTTTAACAATGGATGCACAAAAAAAAATGCCTAAAAAGTACAAGAATGCTCCGGAAAAGACCATTGTTATTGTAACCAATTCTCCTGTCCAATCATTTGATGAATCTGAGTATCCGCACCTTAAGTTTTATTACACACCGGAGGAAATGCCCGATTTCCTTGTAAGGCTCCACAATGTGAAACCAATTCCAATGAAAGACGGGATAACCGGAATGGTCGTTGATAAAGAAGGTGTTGTTGTGTATATCCGTGGATTCAACAATGCATTGGCAAAAAACAACGACAATACAGATGAAATGAGCTGGACAATCCTTACCGTTGCTGACAAGAAGGGAATCATTGGCGGATCAAAACCGATGGATGAATCCCTGAAAGATTATGTCATTAAAGGGAAAAGTGCTAAGAAGGATGATGACAAAACATATACACCTGGAGAAGAACCGTCATTTAAAGGTTGGGATAAAGGCAAAGTTGAAGGTATGGCACTCCCTGATTTCACTTTGCTGACAAAGGATGGAAAGGAAATCAACTTAAAAGACATCCTCAACGGAGAACCTGCTTTCATCGTGTTTACAAATATTTCTGAAGATGGGAAAGATGTGAGCCCCATGCTGTGGCATGTAGAAAACGTGCTTTACAACTATTTTCCTCCCAGACAGAGATAAATGACAAAGCGCCTCAAAAATAAGAACGGCAACCTGGATAATTGATTTCTTGTTGAAATTATAATCATAAATCCAGATGAAACCGTTTAATGGCTTCTTCCATAATGGTTTTTGTTGCAGTTGCCCCGCAACGGGAACATCCCGCTTTTTGCACAGCAAGTAATGCGTCCAGTGTTCTGACACCTCCTGCTGCTTTGATTTTCACATTCGGCCCAACATTATTTCGCATTAATTCCAGATTTGGGACAGTGGCCCCTGTATAGGAATACTTGCCATCATTGCTTTTAACGAAACCAAATCCTGTTGAAGTTTTTACGAAGTCTGCCCCGGCTTTTGTAGAAATTTTGCATAATTGGATGATGTCTTCTTTTTTGGTAATGTAATCTGTTTCAAAAATCACTTTTACAATGGCCCCGTTTTCATGGCAGGCATCGGCTACTGCAATTATTTCTTTTTCTAGATACTCCCAGTCTCCCTGTAAAGCTTTTCCAATATTAATGACCATGTCAATTTCAACAGCACCGTCTTTGCAGGCTTTTACAGCTTCAAAAACCTTAACGTCGATTGCAGAATTCCCTGCTGGAAAACCAATTACACAGCCAACCGGAATGTTAGATTTTTTTAACAATTCAACGGCAAGATCAACAGCATAGGGTTTGACACAAACCGATGCAACATTATATTTTATTGCGACTTCACATTCCCTGCGCAGATCATCATCTGTCATCACAGGATGAAGAACGGAGTGATCGATCATTTTTGCGAGATCATAGACCTTTTGATTCATAACAAATTAATTTAATTTGGTTCAGTTCAGATAATTGCCGATCTTAACTATATACAGGTCATACCCTCCCTTGCCGCCGGGACGGTCAGAGGAAAATACCATCAGATCCATGCCCAGGACCTGGAACAATACGGGGCGGTACTCGTTATAAGGGGAATTGATGGTTGGACCCAGTTTTATGGGCTCCAGCCAGGTGTCGTTGTACTTCTTGGCATACCACAGATCGAAATTGCCGTCCCTGTTGGAAGCAAACACCATAAAGTTCCCGTATATATAAGGACATTTGTCATCGTATGTACCCGAAAGAACCGCTTCTTTGGTGATCACCGCGATATTCCCGTCCAAAAGCGTTTCCTTTGAAATGGGTGAATTGTATTGTGCCGAAAAGATGTTGAAAGACAAACCGTCCCGGTTGCTGCAAAAGTAGATCTTCCTATTTTCTTCGTCTATGAACGGATAAAGATTGTCCCCGGATTCGTTCAAACCCGCAACTGGCAATGGATCGCTTACCGTTTGCCCGGTCCCGTAATTCCAGCGGGTAAGCTCCACAAAACGGATTTCAAACACATCTCCCGGATCTGTAGCGTACAGGAACAACATATCCTCCCCGGTTAGAAAGCTGTGCGGCCCCAGCTCATCGTGCGGGGAATTTATCACAGGCAACAAGGCCGGGGCAGACGCAACGTATTCTTCGTTCCCCGTACTCAGATCCAGGATGTTGTGGCCTTCATGGTACGAAAGATCCAGCCTGCCGGCAACTATGTCAAATTCTCCTCCATAGGAGTTCCTGTTCGAGGAAAACCAGATCTCGGACCGTTCGTAAGGAAAAGGCAGATCTGAATTCCAATCGTCATATGCCGAGTTCAAAGCACCCAGGTTAACGGGCACTTCCGTGACTATAATATTGTATTTGTAGCTGAACGGTTCACAACCGGCCAAAAAAAGGACAAAAAAGATAAATGTGGAAAATTTCATTATTTATATTACTGTTTATCAAGGTGCTATCAAACTGTATGCAAACCATAGCAAGGGAGCCTGCCCGTGTAGGTCTCCCGCCACGCGGGGACGTGTAAGGTAGTGATTAATATCCGTGCTTTGGCCTGTTCCCACACATACTTCCCGCAAAGTCCCATCCTCATTCAGATAATTGCCGAGCCCTTTCCACACCCGCTTAACCGCCTTGCCGTAAGGGCGCCCGGGCAGCAATCCACGCTTCACCCCCACTTGCATGGCATAACCGAACATGGCACTGCCCGAGGTTTCCCTGAACGACCCGGGCTCATCTATGAGCTGCCCCCAAAGCCCGTCTTCCCCCTGGTGCTGCAACAATGCCTCCATCATGGCGCGGTACCCGGCAAGGATGGCAATGTAATGCGGATCGTCCGGGGGCAGTTCTGTGAGCAACTCGGCAAGTCCCGAGGCCACCCAGCCGTTCCCCCTTCCCCAGAAGAACGGACCTTCGGTGCCGTGGTAGAACAGGCCGTTGGGCTGCTGCAATTTCTCCAGGTAAGCAGTCACCACGTTGGCCGCCCGGTTCAAATATTCAGGATTACCGGTCACCCGGTATGCCTGGATCTGCAGCGAGGCAATCATCCAGATATCGTCAATCCAATAACGCACCTGGCGCGTCAACCCACCCGGCAACGGATCCTCCCACTGCCCGTCGGCATACCGCAATCCCTGCTCCAGAAACTCCTCCCCCATCCCCGCCCGGTACAACTCCAGCGGTAAAATGCCGAAAACATTTACATCCACATGATTTGCCGAGTTGGGCACGGTATCTGTCCGCTCCACCGCATACCTTTGCGCAAGCCTTTCCAGCAACGCCCAATCCTTCAACGCGCCCGCCAGCCGCACCGCCCCAAACCCCGCGCAAGCCTCGGCATAATGAATCCCGAAGACCAAGGAATTTTCTTTCATTCCGGGCTCCTGATCCAATCCCTGCTCCTGATCCAATCCCTGCTCCTGATAGAATAACATCATGAACTCCGGATGTGAAAGCAACTCCTCTATCACCAATCGCCCCGCCTCCTGAGGCGAATACCGCCCCCACTCATCCGTCCGGGAGCAACAGGACAGAACCGCCAACCCGATAAAAAGAGCTGGTAAGACAAAAAGAAGTGAGACCTTAATGCGCCAAAATGCTTTCATGCTTCTATGCTTCTATGCTTCTATGCTTCTATGCTTCTATGCTTCTATGCTTCTATGCTTCTATGCTTCTATGCTTCTATGCTTTTAGCTGCTCTTTAAGTCTGTCTACCCTTTCCTTAAGTGATTTCTGATGTTCCTCGTCAGATGTGTTGGGATCCTGCATACGTATAAACAATTCGCAGGGCAGATCGGGACATTGTCCGCAACTGATGTAGTTTTTGTCCACTATGGCGCATTTGAACAAAGGGCATATTCCCTCTGCAGTGTGTTCGGCTGCCCAAAAAGGCGCGCCTTTTACCCGGTAGCAACCGGGGCATTGCATGCTGTAGAATTCGCATTCGTTACACAGCAAGCCGCATGAAGATAGAATTTTCATAATAATATTATTTTTGTCCGCCGGACACATTGTTCTTTTCCCTCAGAATGAGGGGGTTACGCAAATCATACCCCCGGGGGTATGATTTGCGTAAGTGGCTGTAATTCAACCAAAAGAACAATGTGTCCGGCGCACTCATTAAACCTTTTGCAATTGAAGCAATCAAAATAGTAATAATTTTTTGATCCTGATGAAACTACACATTTTTCTATCTCTTTTTGTATTGTCATTTGCGACGTTCAATCAAGCCAACGGCCAGGAACTGATACTGAATGATCTGGAATATTTCCAGACCCAGGGGGTGCATGTACTGGTTTACAGCAACCTTTTCACCGGGGGGTTTAACGACGAAAAAACCGCCGGCATAGAGATCATTCACCATGGCGTCAGGACTGCGCAGGGCGGTGCCGTCAGGCTATCCCATACTCCCGAGCAATGGGACCTGGTGCCGGCAATACCCACACGGACAGTCAACCGGGCAACGCAATCCATAGAATCAATATTACGCTATGAGGATTACGATTTTGAATCGCGCGTGGTGGTCTCGGCAAAAGGAAAAGGGGTGGAAATCTCGGTTTACCTGGACAAGCCGCTTCCCGCGGCACTGGAAGGAAGTGCGGGATTCAACCTGGAGTTCCTGCCGTCGCAGTACTGGGGAAAGGCCTACCTGATGGACGGGCGTCCCAACCGGTTCCCGCGCTACGTAGTGGGGAACACCATTACCAGGCCGAACACAGAGAAACTAAAACAATTCAAGGGATATGTGACTTCTGACGACAGGGGCACGGGCCGGTTCATAGACCCGCTCCCGCTGGAGACCGGGCATACCATACTTTTGGCACCCGATGCGCCCGAACGGATGGTGACAATCACTTCGCAGGACGCCGAGCTGATGCTTTTTGACGGACGTGTGCTGGCACAGAACGGATGGTTTGTCGTTCGCAGCCTGCTTCCGGCAGGAAAAACCGGCAAGGTCCTGACCTGGACCGTGGAACCGAATGCCGTTGAAGGATGGATCCGGGAACCGAATATCGGGTTTTCGCAAGTGGGGTACCTGCCCGGGCAACAAAAAACAGCAGTTATTGAACTGGACAAAAAAGATAAACCGCTGGAATCGGCATCCATTTACAAAATCCAAAACGACGGCAACGCCACCCAAGTATTCAACGGAAAGATCGAACCCTGGGGCGATTATTACAAATACCATTATGTGAAATTTGATTTCTCCCCGGTTACCGAACCCGGCATATATTACATTCAATACGGTAATTGCAAAACGAACAACTTCATCATAGAAGACAACGTTTACGA
>JBAZHT010000040.1:0-16697 GCA_041652255.1 Bacteroidales bacterium | reverse complement strand
TTTAGGCCACCACAGTTTTGGATTGTCCAGCGCTATGCGGGTGGTGACGGTACGTGTCTCTCCGGGTTCCAGTCCCACTTCCAGGGTAAAGGGAATGTCTCCGTATGAACCCTGTAAAGAGCCCAGTACAAATTCGTCGCGGTGATTCTTCAGAGTAGCTTCAATGCTTATGTCCGCACGTGTCGTATCCGGTAATGGTAAAAAAGTCTGCACAAAGGGATCTTCAATACTGACAGAACCGGTAGTGGTGAGAAATACATCGTTCCAAATCCCTATGTTTCTACCTCTTATTGTAGGGATCCAGTCCCATCCGATGGAAGCGTGAAAAGTGGGATTATCAGCTCCCAATATGCCTCCGTTTTGATCGGGGCTCTGGGCATTTTGTTCCTTGACTTCTCCAAAATGCCTGTTTTTTCTAATTCTTACGGCAAGCACGTTGTCCGCTCCGGGAATGATGTATTTGGTCACGTCAAATTTTCCGCGTGTGAAGGCACCGCGTATACGGCCAATCCTGACTCCGTTCAGGTATACGGGGGCTTTCCAGTTAATACCGTCAAAATTCAGGAAAAGCTTTTCCCGGTTGAAATTTTGAGGCACAAAAAATGTGGTTCTGTACCAAAAATCCGATTGAAAAAAGGATTCCGAGATCTGTAGTTGATTGTTTCCGTAATTGGGATCCGGAATTGCCCCGGCATTCATATAGCTTGTAAGGACTGTTCCGGGGACGGTGGCCGTAATCCAGGTTTTACAACTCTTGTAATCTTTCCTGGAGATTATCTGGCCGGTTTCAGAAACCAGGGAACTGCGTTGTAATTTCCAGTCACCCCCGTTAAGTGAGATCTTGTTCGCGGAAGGATTGTTTCTGACCCTGGGAACATTTTTAACGAAGCCTGTTCCAAAGGCCTCCATTTCAGTCAATATATAACGTTCCCCGTTTATGGATTCTTCCATGCAAAGTTTCAGGTATCTTGCCTTTGCCGGTTTTTCGGGTTTGATAATATCAATAAGCTCGTCCCCTCCCGGAAGTGATGCTATATCGGTCCAGTTTCTTTTGTCATCAGATCCTTTAACAGATCCTTTAACCGCTTTGTTGATCCAGTGCAGGGCGATGCTGTCAATCGTGGAAGTGGTTCCCAGGTCTACCATCAGCCATTCACTGCCACTTCCGGCACTCATCCAGGCACTGTGGAAATCTACAGAAGGTGAGATCGTTACGATTTTGTCGTTGTGGTAAAAATCCCAGTCGGCAAATGTCCATTCTTCTGCCCCTGGAGCGTGGAATTCAATTTTGTAAAACTTATACTGCACCGGTTGACTGAACTGATACGATTGTTCAATAATGCGTTCCGGCCGCGGAGGTGAAAAAGAAAACTGAAAAGAAGGCTGAGGTCCTTCAGGCGCAGGAGGGTTGGGCATGCCTGCCCATTGTGCATAAGGGTTGGGTCGTTCGGTGCCCGGGAATCCAATACCTGTTTCACTGTATAGAAGGTCCCAGTTTTCGCCGTCAGACGAACCGTAACACTGTACCCGGTAGCGGGATTTTTTTTCGGGCTGATAGATCAGCGAACCCTTCAGGTCCATGCGGGTAACTGCAGGAACCCTGCCCTCCAGTTCCAGTATGATAAATATATCCTCCCCGGTTGTTTGGTATACCGAATTCACTTTAAAATCGAACAACCATCCTTTTTCCCTCTTCTCCAGATTCCCGTTATGTGTAGAAACGTGTATATAAGAAGGATTGGAAACGGCTTTGATCCCGTCGGTGGCCAGTTGTCCGGTAAGGTTGTAATCGAAAGCCGAAGAATGATAAGTTATCCGGTTCAGGGCTACGTTGCTGTATTGATCATTGACTGTTACAGGGTCCGGTGAAAAATCCTGTTCCGTGTCACCCGGATAGATCCCCACGCCTTTGGTGTAAGGTACAGGAGACTGGCATCCGGCCGCAAAAAATCCCAATAAGCCTAAACAAGCTGTAAGACAATATTTATTCATGATTAAAGCAATATTTTCGTAAAGTTACTTGAAAAAAGAAAAAAGCCAAACTTGGTGAAATTCCTTATCTTGGTAAAAATTTGAAAGCATGAAGACCCGTTTTTGTTATGCATTTTTGATTATGATCCCTGCTTATGGTTTGATGACATCGTGTGATCAAAACAACGCGACATGTCATGAGACGAACTCTTTTACACAATATGTGGATCCTTTTATAGGAAGCGGAGGACACGGCCATGTATTTGTAGGGGCCAACGTCCCTTTTGGAATGGTCCAGGCCGGGCCCGTCCAGTACAACCAGGGATGGGACTGGTGTTCAGGATACCATTATTCGGATTCCACCATCATAGGTTTTGCACAGATGCATCTTAGCGGAACGGGGATAGGGGATTTGGGAGATATATCTCTGATGCCCGTGGCAGGAGAGGTCCGGACGGACCGCGAAGAACTTTGTGCTTATTTTAAACACGAGAAAGAAGACGCCAGACCCGGTTATTATTCTGTAGAAATGGAAGATTCAGGAATCCGTGTCGAGTTAACGGCAACACCCCGTGTAGCCTTTCACAGATACACTTTTCCTGGAGACACCATCCAAAAAAGTGTGGTCATTGATCTGGAGCACGGAATAGGGTGGGACAGTCCTGTTACCGGACACCTGGAATGGGACGGGGACCGGACTGTTAAAGGGTCCCGGGTATCGACCGGATGGGCCCGTCACCAAGAGGTATACTTTACCGCCGAATTTTCAGTACCTGTGAAAGAAGTAGAAATGTTTGACGGGACTGTTCCTGTAAGCGGTAACAGTATTACAGCCCGTAAGTCCTATGCCAGGGTTGTGCCTGATGTTCCGCCCGGTGGCATCGTAATGGTAAAAATTGCCCTGTCACCTGTGAGTATGGTAAAAGCAGCGCAAAACCTGCAGGCTGAATTGCCCGGCTGGGATTTTGACAGTGTTCGCTTAAAAGCGGATGAAGCCTGGAACCGTGAACTGGCAAAAATTCGTTACGAAACCGAAAACGAATCCTCAAAAAAAATATTTTATACGGCACTCTATCATACCATGATCGCTCCTTCCCTGTTCTGTGATCACGACCGTCTGGACGGTTTTACAAAGTATACAACGTTTTCCTTATGGGACACTTACCGTGCGGCTCATCCGTTGGCAACCATCATTCACCCGGAAAGGATGGAAGATTACGCGATGACCATGATGGCTATTTTTGATCAACAGGGAAAGCTTCCGGTATGGCATCTTGTAGGGAACGAGACAGACTGTATGGTAGGGAACCCGGGCATTCCTGTATTGGCAGATCTGGTACTCAAAGGATTCGTAAGTGATCCGGAACGTGCATACCAGACAATGAAAGAATCTGCCTTGCTGGACGAAAGGGGCCTGGAATGGTACAAAGAATACGGGTATATTCCTTATGACAAGGATCCGGGACACGAAACGGTGGCAAAAACACTGGAATATGCTTTAGCCGATTGGTGTGTGGCCCGGGTAGCAGCCATGTTGAACGATACCGGGGGAGAAAAACTGTTTACACAGCGAAGTAAGGCATATGTAAATTTATTCGACCCGGCCACGGGTTTTATTCGCGGACGGTCTTCTACGGGACATTTCAGGGAACCGTTCTCTCCATTTCGTTCTTCTCACCGGGAAGATGATTATACCGAAGGAAATGCCTGGCAATATACCTGGCTTGTTCCGCACGATGTTCCCGGTCTTATAGCACTTTTCGGAAGCAGGGAAGTTTTTTTGAAAAAACTTGATTCCCTTTTTGTGGCAGAAGGGTATCTGGGTAAAGATGCCTCTCCCGACATTTCCGGACTGATAGGTCAGTATGCCCATGGCAACGAACCAAGCCACCATATTGCCTACTTGTATGCCTATGCCGGATATCCGGAAAAGACTGCCGCCCGGGTCCGTGAGATACTGACAACCATGTACAGGGATACTCCGGACGGTTTGAGCGGGAATGAAGACGTGGGACAGATGTCGGCATGGTATATTCTCTCGGCACTGGGGTTTTACCAGGTAGAACCTGCAGGGGGCCGCTATGTGTTTGGCTCCCCACTTATGGATAAAGCCGTCATTCACGTAGGAGAGGGCAAAACCTTTACCATAGTGGCACATAACAACGGCCCGGAACACTATCGCATAAAAAGTATCAAACTGAACGGAAAGCCCTACGACAAATTCTATATAGATTACAAAGACATCATGGCGGGCGGCATTTTGGAATTCCTTATGTAAAAACATATACAGTCCGGCTGCAGAAAATTATATTACCTGCTTCCGGCTTCTGTTCTCATCATCTGCTTTCTGCTTCATTACATGTTCCCGGTCTGATGACCCGCTTCCGGCTTCATTGCCTGCTTCCGTTTTGCGGAGCTTTATTCATTGCCATGCAGGCTTCATTACCTGTCCCCGGTTTGCAGCTTTACCCCAAAAAAACAGCCTTTTTTGAGGATAGGATGGCCGAAACTCCAAGGTCTGTCCTCAGAAATAGCCCTTTTTGAGGATAGGATGGCCGAAACTCCAGTTCATCCTCAAAACGGGGGCTAAACGAGGATGAAAGGCAGAAAATCCCGGGTTTGTCCTCAAAAACAGCCCTTTTTGAGGATGGATGGCCGAAAATCCAAGGTTTGTCCTCAAAAACAGCCCTTTTTGAGGATGGATGAAAATCCAAGGTTTGTCCTCAAAAACAGCCCTTTTTGAGGATGGATGGCCGAAAATCCAAGGTCTGTCCTCAAAAACAGCCCTTTTTGAGGATGGATACCACTAATTTCGATGGTGTGCCACAAAAAAGAACCGGGAGCCTCGGCATACAAAAAGCTTCCGGTTCTTTGTAGTGGCAGCAGCTTGAAAGTAGGGCCAGTAAGCTGGAAGTAGTGGCAGCAGCTTGAAAGTAGGGCGAGTAATTTGGAAGTGTTCCTGTAACTACATACAAAAACCGGCCTTGTGCTTTAGAATTTGCAGCAAGGCCGGTCTGAAATTTATAACTGTTTAAAGAAAACTATCTGCGGTGGTCACCGCCTCTGCCGCGTGAGTTGCCGCGGTCATTGCCGCGAGAGTACCCCCGGTTATTGCGGTCTCCGCCTGAAGGACGGGGTTTGCGTTCGGGTTCTACATAACCTTCGGGCTTTTCTGTTAATGCCCTACGGGACAGACGCATTTTACCTGAACGTTCGTCGACTTCTAAAAGTTTGACGGTTACTTCTTCGCCAACTTTTACAACATCTTCTACCTTGTCCACTTTCTTCCAGTCCAGTTCGGAAATATGCAAAAGTCCTTCCTTGCCGGGAAGTATTTCTACGAAAGCTCCGAATTCCAGAATAGAGACCACTTTGCCGGTATATACCTGGCCGACTTCCGGAACGGTGGTGATCGCTTTTATTGTTGCCAGGGCAGCATCCATGCCTTCTTTGTCTTCACCAAAAATATCAATAATTCCAAAGTCACCTTGTTCGGTAATGGTTATGGTTGTCCCGGTAGTCTTCTGGATCTCCTGAATAACCTTGCCACCTGTTCCTATAACGGCTCCAATAAAAGTATTGGGAATGGTAATCTGTACAATACGGGGGACATGGGGTTTGTACTCGGCACGGGGCTCGGAGATGGTCTTCATCATTTCATCCATGATGTGCAACCTTCCCTGACGTGCTTGTTCCAAAGCCTGTTCCAAAACTTCATAAGGAAGTCCGTCCACTTTGATATCCATCTGTGTAGCGGTGATCCCGTCACGTGTGCCGGTTACCTTAAAATCCATGTCTCCCAGGTGGTCTTCGTCACCCAGAATGTCAGAAAGGACAGCAAATTTCTTATTTCCGGCATCTGTGATCAAACCCATTGCTATCCCGGAAACCGGTTTTTTAAGTTTAATACCGGCATCCATTAATGCCAAAGTTCCGGCACAAACTGTAGCCATGGATGAGGAACCGTTTGATTCCAGGATATCCGAAACTACACGAATTGCGTAAGGATTTTCTTCGCCTACAGGGACCATGGATTTTAAAGCACGGTGTGCCAAATTTCCGTGTCCTACCTCACGACGACCCACTCCCCGGTAAGGTCTGGCGTCGCCGGTGGAAAATGCAGGAAAATTATAATGCAGGACAAATTGTTCGGTGCCTTGTATAAGCACTTCATCCATTGCCTTCATATCGAGTTTTGTCCCCAGGGTTACCGTTGTGAGGGATTGGGTTTCTCCGCGGGTAAATACGGCTGAACCGTGAGCCATAGGAAGGAAATCCACTTCGCTCCAGATAGGACGGATTTCACTGGTGGAACGGCCGTCAAGGCGAATACCTTCGTCCAGGATCATGCGGCGCATGGCCCGTTTTTCCACATCGTGGTAATACCGCGCTACCATCATGGCTTTTTCTTCCCGTTCTTCTTCGGGAATGGTTTCCATGAATTCTTCTTTTAACGCGTCAAAGGCTTCTGTGCGGGTTTGCTTGTCATCACCCGATTTGGCAATGGTGTAGCAACGGTCGTAACAGAAAGTTTCTACGGCTTTACGCAGTTCTTCGTCGTTATTCTCATGGCAATATTCGCGTTTTACGGTTTTACCGGTTTCCTCCATCAATTCCATCTGCACCTTGCATTGCTTTTTGATTTCCCGGTGGGCAAACTTAATGGCTTCCAACATAACGGCTTCACCGACCTCTTTCATTTCGCCTTCCACCATCATGATGTTGTCGTAAGTGGCTCCTACCATAATGTCCAGATCTGCTTCCACCAGTTGATTGAAAGACGGATTGATGATAAATTCCCCGTTTACACGGCCAACACGGACTTCCGAAATTGGGCCGTTAAAGGGAATATCGCTTACTGCCAGTGCGGCTGAGGCGGCCAGTCCGGCCAGTGCATCGGGCATGATTTCTTTTTCTGCAGAAATAAGGAAAACGTTTACAAATACATCTGCGTGGAAATCTTCCGGGAAGAGGGGCCTCAAAGCACGATCTATCAAACGCGAGATAAGGATCTCGTAATCGGAAGGACGACCTTCTCGTTTTAAAAACCCGCCGGGATATCGGCCGGCAGCGGCAAATTTTTCTTTGTAATCTACCGATAGAGGCATAAAGTCCGTATCGGGCCTTGCTTCTTTTGCACAGGTGACTGCTGCCAAAAGCATAGTGCCACCCATTTTTACTACTACGGAACCATCGGCCTGCTTGGCCAGTTTTCCGGTTTCGATCTCAATGGTTCGGCCATCATCCAATGTAATGACCTTCTTAATGATCTTCATTTATTTTTTCATCTGCAATCCGCCCCTTCCTGTAAGGGGGTTGTTAAAAATTATCCATTCCGCTTATCCCAATCCCCGGATTGCGTTAATTTGGATCGGAATAATTAAGAAATTCAAAAAAAAAGGCTGATCTCCAATGAGAGAGTGCAGCCTTTGTTTGGTTTGCGAGGGAGACTCGCTCCCATCGGCTTGTAAGCTATTTCCGGAGATTGAGCGCTTTAATAATATTACGGTACCGCTCAATGTCGTTTGCCTTAAGATAATCCAGCAGGCGGCGACGTTTACCTACCAAACGGAGCAATGCACGCTGTGTGCCGTAGTCCTTTTTATTGGACTTCATGTGTTCGGTAAGATGGGCGATACGGTAAGAAAATAAGGCGACCTGACTTTCTGCAGATCCGGTGTCCTTATTAGACGTTCCGTACTGTCCGAAAATCTCTTGCTTTTTCTGGGCATCTATATAATCGGCCATTGTCAGCAATTGATTTTAGTGGTTAATAATAAGTTTTACCCCAAACGGGGCTGCAAAGATATACGTTTTTTTCTATTTATCAGCTCAGAACCAGTATTTTCTTTTGAAAAATACATTTCTTCAGTTGGCAACCATAAAGGTTGTTCCGGGTGAAAACCCCGTGTAACGGGGAGCGAATAACGACTGTATCCGGGTACTTCCCTGTTGGAAAAGGCCTGTCTGTGTAACATAAAAACGTTCTTCAATTACGTGTTCCCCCCGGGAAAGTGTTTGAAAAAAATATTGTGTTGATCCGGTTTTGACTTCACGGTACCACGAGCCGGAGGCATTCCACCTGTATCCGGATTTTTCGGATTCGGGGATCAGACAAGCTGCATGTGACACGTTTACATGGACAAAACTGCGTGTCTGTTCATTGGTAAAAGAGTAGCGCGCCACAATCCGTTCGCCCCGTTTTAGGGTGTCTTTTTCGGATATAAGTGAGTTGTCAGACAACCGGTGAAACGTACGGCGAATTTCCATTCCGTTGGCATAAGGCCGGGCATCCCGAAGGTCTTCCAGGGTTTGTTCGTAGAGGGTTACATACAATTGGGCACGGGAGCGGTTTCTGACGGTATATGTCGTGCCCCGGACAACTGTTTCGTAAAGGGGCATCTCCGTTGTTTCTTCGTTTCCGTAATAAAACAATGCGTGGATCACATCGGTGGTGGAGGGCCCTGATCCCCACATCTGGTTTTCTTTCCTGTCCAGCAACCAGCGGGTGATCCCGTTCCTTATGATCGGATCGTTTCTGAATAAACGCAACAGCAGGGCATGTATTTTCATTTCCGAATGCATCAGGCCGTCGTAGGGTACCGCGTTCGGGAAATAACAGCCCTGATCCATATCGCATACGGCAAATTCTCTGAGGGAGGATAAAACCCTGGCAAGGACTTCTTCCTGATGGGTCCTTTCCAGCATAATGGCAAGAAAGACTCTTTCGGCCACCGTGGCGTCTTTCCAGGATTCTTGTAAAATACCGGAATAACGTTCAGTCACTTTTTGCACGTCCTTGCGGGCTTGAATTTCCGGGAAGGCACTTCGTACATAGAAATACGTCAAAACATCCCGGGTAACTTCGGCAGCGGCGGTCTGGCTGTAACGTTTGGCAAACAGACTGTCCGTATAATGAACGGCTTTTTCTGCTATCACCCGTAACCGGTCATCCACTCCCGTAACGACTCCGTTTTCTTTCATATTGCCCGTTACCTCAAGGAAATATAACGTCAGCATATAGGAACTCTCCATTCCCGGGAACCAGGAAAACCCTCCGTCGGACCGTTGCAGTGAACCGAAATATTCCATGGCTTTTTCATTGAACGATCTCATGTAACCGGGATCATCCAGCCGCTTCAGGTGCCGGATCCTTTCTGCCTCGCGTCCGGGGTAGTCCGCCCAGGGCGTTTGTGAGATCAGGATCTCGGTCAACCGGGCGTTTTTTTGAAAGGCCGAGGCTTGTCCTTCCGTCACTTTGTCCAATGAAGGCAGTATCCCGGGGAATTCCTGCAACAATCGGGCTCCCGTATTGTTTGCGTAAAAAGCCGGGATCCAGGCCGTAAGGTTGCTCCCCGAAGGTTCGCAAACCGAAGGGATGGCCCGAATTGCTGCCATTAGCGGGGTGGTCACATCCAGGGTGGCCTGTGAATTTTTATTTTGTTTGACCAGTGTAACCACGTCGTTTCCTGTTAGTATTATGGTCCTGGCGCGGGTGATCTGTTCTTTCATGGGCAATACCGGAAGGATGTTTTGTTGTGCATCGCTGAGGAGTGAACTTGTGAATCCTGCCGTTATTTCTACCAGGGGCACCCGGTCATCCGCAACGGGAGGTGTGGTATAATCCCAGCTGAAAAGACTTCTTTCAGAAGGGAGCAGGCTGGCAGTCTGCTTTCCCTGTTCGTTTTCCCCAATCTTCAGGAAAGCTATCCCTTCCACAGTAGATGAAGTCAGATTGATAACCGGAACAGTCAGCTCTATACGGTCGTGTTCTCTCAGATAAGCCGGAAAAGAAGGCATGGCCATAACGTCTTTTCTTACCAGCAGGGTGTCTTCTGCCGTGGTACTTTTCCCGTCAGGGGTGTGAGCCAGGGTAAGGATACGAAAAGTCCCCAAAAGTCCGTTCGTCCTGAAAGTGACAGGGACTATGCCGGTGCTGTCGGGTATCAGGTGCGGCAAAAAGGCCAGGGTTTCCTCAAAGTCGCTGCGTACAAGAACCTCGGATCCGGTATCGGAAGATTGGGAAACAACCTTTGAATCAGACTCTTCCTGTGATATCATGTCGGAAGCTGCGGCGTTCCTTCCGGCAGCGTAGTACAACCCGGGAAGGGCTCCCGTTTTGCTCCTTATGGTAGAAATATCCATAAAATGGTACCGTATGGCCGGGACAGGGATGTATGGTTCCCGGGCCGGCCGGTAATCAAAACGATTGGGAGTCAGCCGGTCCGTACTTTTGTTGAAAATGCTCACCAGGACTTCGGCATTTTCTTTTTTTGGAAGCATGATGCTAAAAGATTCAAGGGAGTATGGCTCCGTATTCTGCCGCAGGGAAACAAAATGCAACGGGAGCAGTTTTTCGGCGGATCTTTCCCACCGGTGGCGGAATTCAAGATACTGACCGTCCCGGACTGCTACAAGGCGCAACTCGGGAGGGTAGTCTCCGGCAGGGAGGCCGGGAAAAGAAAAAGTTTTCATTCCGGGCTCCAGGAAAAGGTTGTTTTTACTGATGAGGGATCCCCGGGCGTACCACTCGGCAAGTACGTAAATAGGTTTATCAACGGTTCCCAGCAAAAATGCAGGCGGTTCTTCCTCAAGGGGATAAAAGAAAAGAGCCGTATCTGCCGGGCTGAGCGTATCTTTGAGACTCAAAAGGAAGAAAGACCCGGAAAAAGGTTCGGCCCCGTCCGTTCCGGAGGCAATTTCCCAAAGGCCGGATTTCATGGAATCCCAGGGCGGTTGGTATACCTGCCCGGAATGCAGGACATCTGTGAATACCGTATCTCCGTGTTGTAAAAAATGACAGGTCAGGGGCAGTTCCTGATCAAAACCGATGCTGTTTTTGACAACCAAACGTATGAAAGGTCTCTTTTCGCGGATAAGGATATTATCCGTTTGTTCTCTTTCACCATGCAGGAAGTTGGCGTGAATGGCATAACGGAAGCCGGACACCGGAAAAATCACCGTTTTTTGTTGTGTTTCACCGGTAATGTCTGCGACGGTGATCTCCAGTTCCAGCATACCGTGAAGGGATGTGTCGCCGGGAGGTCTCAAGGCCGGGAAAACAAATTGGAATTCACCTTCTTCCCCGGTTTTCAGGGTATCTGAATATATAAGTCCTTCATGGTTGCCGAACGGGCGGAAAAGCACGCGGCAATGAACGTCAGCATTGGCCAGTGGAAATCCGGCATAATTGAACACCACTCCCTGTTGTACGATGGTATCATTAAAAGCATATGCCTGACGAAGCGGGGACAAGGCCAGTGTAAAGGATGGCCGGGTATACTCTTCTATCCGGATGTGAGCCGAGGCCCCCGGAAAAGTAATGCTGTGGGAGCCGTTCATACGGGTGCTGCCGGGAGGAAAAAACCCGCTGAATGAGCCAAAATCATTGGTCTGTACATGAACGGTATCCAGTGTGTCCCGGTAATTGGCATTGTTTCTTAAAACCACCGTATAGTTTTCTCCTGCAGACGGCTGACATTTCCCGTTTGTAAATTTTGTGACAATACCTTTAAAAAAGAGGGTGTCCTGGTTACCGTATAATTTCCTGTCGGTAAAAAGGGATGCCGAAGTGATTTCCCTTTCCGTTTCTCCGTATTGAAAATCCCACGGGCGAACGGTCACGGGAACCGAAAAAGTGTCTGGTACGGACGTATTCTCTGAAGGGATACTCAGCCGGAATGAATCTCCGGTCCTGACGTCCAGGGGAGTAAACCCGTCCGGTTCCAGAAAAAAAGGGTTCCGGGTTTCATTGACAAACCGGACTTCCACCTTGTTAAGGGGCTTTCCGCTATTAAGATCGGTAGCATAGACATATCCCGTATCCTGCAGGGTACGGAACATGGCCGCTACTTTCCCCGAGTAAAAAGAAGATTCGGTGGTAGTTTTTCCTTTTTTGATCGTTATAGTATAAGACCCTTCCGAAGGAATAGATATATTAACGGTATCCCTAACCTCCCGGTAAACGGGAAAATGGGGGTAACGGTATGTTTTTCCGAACTTTCGTTTGCCTTGTTCGTCCAGGATCTTTAATTTATAACGCTTTATATTTCTGCGTGTTATTATTAACTCTGCGACCGAACCCGGATACAATTGTTTATTTATCTGCAGATCAACGGATGGTTGGGTAAGAAAATCTCTCATGTTGGAGAATGATTCCCTGACCGGGCTATCCGGGAACCTCTTGCAGGCTTCCCGGCTTATACGTAATGCTTCTTCATAGTCTCCGTCTTCTGTCAGCATACGGGCTTTTTCCAGGTAAACAGATGAGATAGGTTCAGTATTGGGAAACCTTTCCAAAAGGCTGTCCAACCCGGCTTTTTTTAATTCTCTTGAAACGGGATATGAAAGCAGTTGCCGGTATCTTGCCGCTATCAGGTTATGTGGTACATTCCCCTGACCCTGCTCCAGCAGGGAGATCAGTGCAGGGTAATCTTCAATGACGAAAAGCGCCAGTTCAAACAGGCCGGAACAGGGATATACCTGCGGATCGTTTAAAAGCAATTTCTGGTAATGAGATGCCGGGATACCGGATAATTCTGCCGGTGTTGCAGGCAATTGCACTTCGTTTTCCCCTCTTTTTTCCGGGAACCGGCTAAACAGAAACAGGTAATGAACTACCCGCCCTTCAGCGGTTTTGCCAAACAAGGGCGCGTAGTCCTGATAATTTTGATAAATACGAGGGCGGGCAGTCCTGTCTATGGACGTTTCCATAAGCATCATACTGTCCATCAGTGAGAGCATCCGGGGATAATCCGGGATCCGGGCCGATTGGTTGAACGCTTCACGCATGCGTACCAAAGCCGTGGCCGGATGGTCTGCATCCTGCCCTCCGGCTGCCAGGGGAAGCAGGATCAACAACAACAGTCCTGCGTATTTTTTCATACAACCTATAAGGTTAACAAATCCCGGGGGTGTTCCAGGTAAAACTCGGCAGGCATATCCTTTCCGTTCCTGGTTCCCCATAATGCAAGTGCAAAAGAGGTGCCGGCCGCGTGTGCACATAACTGGTCGTTATACGTGTCTCCTACAAAAAGTACGTTGGACGGATCTGCCCCCGTTTTTTTCAGGAAAAGCCACATGGGATCCGGTGCGGGTTTGGGTTTGGAGGCATCTTCCGCACATATTGTCAGTGCAAAATAAGGCATCCATTCCGATATATGCCGGTCAGAATCAAATTCAGGCCGGTTTCGTGAGGTGATCACACCCATAACCACCCCTTTTTTGTGCAGGGACTCAAGTACATGTTCAATCCCGTCAAACGGCAGGGTGAGATAGGTCAGTGCCTGGAAGTTTTCTTCCCACAAAACAGCGGCTTTTTCGGGATCTTCAAATCCCAGCCTGAGTACCGCCTGGAAACTGGGAATCCCAAAATAAGGATAAAGTTCCTCAAGGGTCATTTCTTTTCCCAGTTCACTGCGGATGGTCTGTTGCAGAGATACCAGGCCGGTTTTTTCACTGTCCAGTAAAGTCCCGTCTACGTCAAAAACAATATGCGTATAATTCACTACAAATCTTCAATGGTTTTATAAAGAAATTGATAATGAGCACGGGAACGGTCATCGCCTTTAGCACGTTTGAGTTCTTTCCCGATCTTTTGAAGTTCAGCCGTTACCAGGCACTTGATATCATTGTTTTCAATGGAAGCTTCTGTTCTGCGGTAACGAGCTGCTTCCGGAGAAGCGTTCCCGTTTTCTTCTTTGGGCTTAACCAGTTCACAAAGTGTATTGATATAAATATTTTGCAGGCTCCTGCGGTAAATGTCCGTGTCTCCGTAATCTTTGAAGATACTGCGATTCATATCGGAGAAAAAGGCTTCCAGGGAATAGGCTCCTGCTCCCGATTGTTCTTCTGCCCGGAGCATGCGTACCAGGACGTTTTTATTGATCAGCCCGGTGACGGCGCTTTGTTGCAGATTTTCCATTACGGCCAGACGATTGATCGGTAACAGCTCAGCCAGGTAATCGGGGAGGATCCATTCCGGGGCGGTAAAAATATTCCGGTCCAGAAAAGCCATTGCTTCTTTTTGTTTTGCCCGTGAGACCGGTACGTAAACAGGGCCTTCCTGCTCAACTGTTTTCATATCTGCGAAAACACCTCCCACCCATTTGGATACGTGGCCGATATAACGGTTAAACTGGGTGGTAATCTGGGGATAAAGCGTGGAAAGTCCCCTGTAATTTTCGTTCGGGACCTTTGTCCATTCGGGAAGGTTTTCCAGAATGACTTTCATGTTCCTGATACCCAGTTCACAGGTTTCCATCTGGTTGTCTCCCAGATCTTCAGCCTGTGCCCGGGGGTCGTTCAGTCCGGATTCGGCTCCTCCGTTGAAACGTACGTAGGGATCCTTTGTTTTTTCAATGACCCACTTGTTCAGATAGGGGATTTCTTCTTCTGCATTGGCAAACCGGTAAAAACGTCTGTAGCCCCATTCGATGGCCCAGTAGTCGTAATGGCTGATGCGCGGAAAGAGCAAATCATGTGGGATGTTGTCTTCCGGCTGTACCACAAAATTGAACCGGGAATAATCCATTATAGACGTTGTATGGCCATTGGCAGCCAGGAATTCGGGGTTACGCAATTGTTCGGTAGTATAATAGGCTGTCGCTCCAAAGTTATGACGCAGTCCCAGGGTGTGTCCCACTTCATGAGAAGAGACAAAACGAATAAGTTGTCCCATCAATTCCGTAGGGAACGTCATAGCCCGGGCCCGGGGATCTACGGCGGCACATTGAACAAAATACCAGCTGTGGACCAAACTCATCACGTTGTGATACCAATTGATGTGACTTTCAATGATCTCTCCCGAACGGGGATCGCTTACGTGCGGACCGCTGGCATTGGCAATGGTTGAAGGTTTATAGACGATTGCCGAGTTTCGGGCATCTTCCAGGCTCCAGGATGGATCTTCCTCGGGCGTGGGTGCCTCCAATGCATAAATGGCATTTTTAAAACCTGCTTTTTCGAATACCGGTTGCCAGTCGTTAACGCCCTGGATCAGGTAGGGAACCCATTCTTTGGGTGTAGTGGGATCAATATAAAACACGATGGGTTTTGCCGGTTCCACCAACTCGCCCCTTTTGTATTTTTCCAGATCTTCAGGTCTTGGTTCCAGCCGCCAGCGGGCGATCATGCGCATGGTTTTGATTCCCTGGGGATTTTTGTCAAAATCCGTGTAATTGGATGTAAAGAAACCAATGCGATCGTCAAAATACCTGGGCTGCATGGGCTCTTTGGGAAGGAGTACCAGTGAGCAGTTGATCTCGAAGGTCAGCGGGTCATCGTTTTCCTGGAGGGCGTATGTCTTGATGCTGCGCAGTTCGGTGTTGATGGGGAAAGATTTTACGCTTTTGACATAGGAACGGTCTTTCTGCAAAGCCGACATTTTTGCCGATTTTTTCTGTCTTTTGCTGAAATAAAGGCTTTCGTTATCACTGTTTACCAGGTCTGTTACGTCTATCAATGACAGGGTGCTGTCTGCATTGATCGCCTTGATGTCAAAAGAAGCGATCAAAGCCGGCCTGTTGGAACGGGTAACGTTATAATACATTGCCTGAGTCGTATCCCGGGACTGTTCGCGGGCAAGTACTTTGGTCAGGAACAGGTTGTTGTCCGGTCCTTTTTCAAAGCGCAACATACCGCTGTTGAGCTGGTCTCCGGCATATCCAAAGAAATTGGCACGGAACCCCGCCGGGGTTTCTGCCATGCGGGTTACCATAAGGATATCCCTGCCTATCAGGGAATCGGGTATACCTATATAATATTTCTTATCCTGGTAATACACAGGTGTCATACCTTCCATCACGGAAGTTTCGGATTTAATGAACTCCTCCAGTTTAGCAGGGGTTTTGTTGTCTGTTTTGGATTCGGCGTTGTTTTCGGCTTTGTCGTCTTTTTGGTCCGGATTTCTGCGCTGGGCCGTGCCGGTTTGCACAGAAAAAGCCAGAACTGCCAGTAAAAGAATGGTTTTGGTCAGTTTCATAATGGTTTGTTGAGGTTTATAAAGCATTGATTCTTTGATCCAGGGTTTGAATGCGTTCCACAATAATGTTTCGCATCCGTTCCACGGCCTGGGTATATGTCAGGGGTTCATCTCCGTTGATGAGGTTTCCGCCGTTCATGTTTTTGTCTTCGGTGGGATCCCACATTTTAAAATTCAATGCTGCAGAATAGCTCAATCGTTCGTACTCTGCGTCCAGAAAGGCGGGAATTTCATCGAATTTTGGCTTGAGCAGGTTCCACCGTTCTTTAGCCAATGCAGTGAATTCAGGGTCTTTGAAAAATTGTTTGTACCAGATTGCCTGTGTCATAAAGAGTTTTCCCTGGGCCTGGGGAGAAGCCTGATAGGAAAACGTTCCCCAGTCAAAGTCCCAGATGGGCCCGGCAAAAAGTTTGGTGTTCTTGTCCTTGTACATATAGACACTGCCGGGATTGGCCAGTTCGTGGTTTATGCACAGTTCAAAAACGATCCAATAGTCCACGAATGACTGCATGTCCACGAATTTCCTGTATCCTGTTTCCGGATCTTTAAAGGCCGGCCCGTAGAGGGCTTCTCCGGCCTGGTCAATATAATCTTTGATCCAGTTGATCTGTGATGCGGTAATGTCATCTTCGTCCGGAAATTTCACGGCAAACGGGATTCCGCTCTGCCCAATGCTCTGGCCGTGAGGAGATACCCACTGGATCTCGTTGTCAAAGTGAAAGTCAAGCTCCAGAATGTACCCGTC
>JBAZHT010000039.1:0-16999 GCA_041652255.1 Bacteroidales bacterium | reverse complement strand
TTTGGCCGATTCCAATAAATTTGTTGTTGTACAAACGGCACCGGCAGTACGTGCGGCGTTGGGAGAAGAATTCGGATATCCTCCCGGAACTTCGGTTACCGGAAAGATGGTCGCTGCTTTAAGATCATTAGGTTTTGATAAAGTATTTGACACGGATTTCGCCGCCGACCTGACCATTATGGAAGAAGGTACCGAGTTACTGGACAGGATCACACGTTTTTTGAACGGAGACAAGAACGTACGTTTGCCCATCCTGACATCTTGTTGTCCTGCCTGGGTGAATTTCTTTGAAACCAATTATCCCGACATGCTGGACGTACCTTCAACGGCACGTTCTCCCCAGCAAATGTTCGGGGCGATCGCCAAAACATATATGGCAGAAAAACTGGGAGTCAAGAGGGAAGATATGGTAGTGGTTTCCGTGATGCCCTGTCTGGCTAAGAAGTACGAATGCCAGAGAGACGAGTTTAAAGTTGACGGCAATCCCGATGTGGATTACGCCATCACAACCCGCGAGCTGGCACATTTGATCAAGATAGGCAACATTGATTTCAAGACGCTTAAAGAAGAAGATTTTGACCGTCCCATGGGCGAATCTTCCGGTGCCGGTGTAATTTTTGGTGTAACCGGTGGAGTTATTGAAGCAGCAACTCGTACCGCATACGAACTCTTCACAGGAAAGAAACTGGAAAAAGTGGATTTCCATGAACTTAGGGGGATGGAAGGTATCCGGACCGCCTCGGTGAATTTTGACGGAACGTATATTCACATTGGGATTGCCCATACTCTGGGTAATGCCAGGAAATTACTTGACGGGATCCGCAAGGGAATGTATAATTTCCATGCCATAGAGATCATGGCATGTCCCGGAGGATGTATAGGAGGTGGAGGACAACCGTTGCACAGGGGTAATTCCATTGTATTGAAAGCTCGTATGGACGCTATTTACAAAGAAGATTTCAATAAGACTATCCGTAAATCACATGAAAATCCCGAAATCATTCAGCTTTACGAGGAATTCCTGGGTAAACCGCTCAGTGAGAAATCGCACAAACTGCTGCATACCCATTATTTCAGTCACCCGAAACAATAAACTTTAACTTCTATTCTTATGACCAAGTTTGAAATAAACGATTGTCACAAAAAGACAATAAAAGAGATATGTGAATCTTTCGGGAACAAGAGGAGTGAACTGATCAACATCCTGCACGGGTGCCAGGAACATTTCGGATATTTACCCGAACCTGTCCAATTGGAAATTGCACTTAATTTGAATATGCCTCTGGCAAAAATTTATGGTGTTGTAACTTTCTACTCTTTCTTTACCATGACTCCTAAAGGCAAATTCCCCATTTCCGTATGTATGGGAACCGCCTGTTATGTCAGAGGTGCAGAGAAAATTGTGGAAGCTCTTGAAAAAGAGTTGAAAATCAAAGTGGGTGAAGTAACTCAGGACGGAAAATTCTCACTGGATTGCCTCCGGTGTATAGGTGCCTGTGGACTGGCTCCCGTTCTCATGGTTGGAGAAGAAGTGCACGGTCGCCTGGAACCGGCTATGATCAAGGATATTCTTAAAAAATACGAATAATTCGCTGTTTTTGTAAAGATAAGGGAGTGTGCCATTCAGGGACACTCCCTTTTTGTTTCCCCGAAAAAAAGTATCTTTGCGCGTTAAAGAAAGAGTATGCCCGAAAATTCATTGTTGACAAGACTGGAAGGTATCCGCAGGAAATACGAAACACTGCAGCAGCAGTTATCCGATCCCTCGCTGGTTCAGGATATGAAACGTTATATAACCCTGAACAAGGAATATGCAGAGATAGGTCCGATTATGCAGGCCGGAGATAAGTATAGAAATGCCATTGGAAACCTGGCAAGCGCCAAAGAACTTCTGCTTTCTGAAAAAGACGAGGAAATGCGGGAGTTTGCCAAGGAAGAAATAGCGCAACTGGAAGAGCAGATCCCGGAAATGGAGCAGAAAATCAAACTGTTGCTGATTCCAGCCGATCCCCAGGACAGCAAGAATGCCATTATGGAGATAAGGGCCGGTACCGGAGGGGATGAAGCTTCCATTTTTGCAGGGGATCTCTTCCGCATGTATACAAAATACGCCGAGAAAAAAGGATGGAAACTGGAGATCACCGGAATGTCCGAAGGGACATCAGGGGGATTCAAGGAAATTATTTTCAAGATAACGGGGACGGGTGTTTACGGAATTATGAAATACGAAAGCGGAGTACACAGGGTTCAGCGTGTTCCCCAGACCGAAACCCAGGGGCGGGTGCACACCTCGGCGGCCTCGGTGGCTGTGCTTCCGGAGGCGGATGAATTCGATGTGGAGCTGAACGAGAAAGACATTCGCAAGGACACGTTTTGTTCCTCGGGACCGGGTGGACAAAGCGTCAACACCACCTACTCGGCAATTCGCCTTACCCACATTCCGTCGGGGATCGTGGTTCAGTGCCAGGATGAAAAATCCCAGTTGAAGAATTACGACAAAGCATTGGCCGAGTTACGGACCAGGCTTTACAATATGGAATACGAAAAGTATTTGAACGAAATATCGGCCAAACGAAAAACCATGGTGTCTACGGGAGACCGGTCGGCCAAGATACGGACGTACAATTATTCCCAAAGCAGGGTGACCGACCACCGAATCAATTATACGATGTATAATTTGCCGGTTTTCATGGACGGAGAGATACAGGAAGTAATTGAACTTTTACAGATAGCAGAAAATACCGAAAGATTGAAAGATGACACGTCAAACGCTTAACCGGAAAATACATGACAAAAAGAGCTGTCTGTGCGTGGGTCTGGATGTTTCCCCGGTGTCTTTGGAGATGAATAAGAAGATCATTGACCAAACGGCTCCTTATGCCGTAGCATACAAACCCAACATGGCTTTTTACGAATCGGCCGGATGGGAAGGATGGAAATGTCTGGAAGAAACGGTTTCTTACATCAGGAACAGGTATCCCGGTCTTTTTCTGATAGCAGATGCAAAAAGGGGAGATATTGGGAATACAGCCCGTGAATATGCCAGAACTTTCTTTGAGCGGATGGATTTTGATGCCGTGACCCTTTCTCCTTACCTGGGGTATGATTCCGTAGCTCCTTTCCTGGAATATAAGAATAAATGGGTCATACTCCTGGTGCTTACTTCGAATCCTTCCGCAACAGATTTTCAAATGTGTGAATTGCGTGGCGGGATGCCGTTATACCGTAAGATCATTGAGACGGCAAACGCCTGGGCCGGGAACGACAGACTGATGTATGTTACCGGGGCCACTCAGGGGGAACTGATAAGAAAGGTAAGAGAAGCCGCTCCGGACCGTTTTCTTCTGATCCCGGGCGTGGGAAAACAAGGCGGTAGTGTTGAAGAGGTGATGAAGTTTGCCGGTACAAAGCAGGGAGACGTGTTGATCAATGTCTCGCGTTCCATTCTTCAGTCACCTGAAGGACCGGGTCCGGCAGCCCGGTCGTTTGCCGGGATTATGTCACCGTTTTTTTCGTAATCGTGTTTATTGATCAATAGGGCTTCGTATTGTCTGTCAATTTTGCCGCTTTTCCCTTTTTGAAGTGTTTGGTACCACTTTTGTATATGTATAAGAGCTTTGGGTAAAAGAGATTCCACATCATATTTTTCCCCTGTTTCCAACGCAATGGATGTGGGATTTGGGGCACCCAGGAATACTGTCTGGTTGACATTGATACCAAACCCAATTATACTTGCTGTAAGTTTATTACCTGAAAGCTGATGTTCTATGAGGATCCCGCAGATTTTATTGGGTCCTATGTAGATATCGTTTGGCCATTTGATGCCGGGATCCAATCCCAACGTGCGAAGAAAATCGCATACACCCAGCGCCGTGCACTTTGAAATAAGAAATTGTTTGTTAGCCGGAAGAAATTCCGGGCGTAACAACACTGTAGCCAAAAGGTTCAGCCCTTTAGTACTTTCCCACTTACGCGTATATTGTCCGCGACCGTGAGTCTGGTATAAAGCGGTCCAGACCGTACCCTCTTTGGCAACTGCCAGGTTTCTGTGAGCTTCCGTGTTGGTGGAATCGATTTCTTCAAACCGGATAACATGCCATTCAAACATGGTCGCAAAAGTACTAATTTATCCTTACCTTTGTATGGGTTTGAAAATAGATTATGAATGAAGTTGAGATTATAGCCGGGGCAATGCTCGAAAAAAAAGCACAGGGTGTATGCAGTATGGATATGCGAAAGCTGGATACCACAATATGTGATCATTTTGTCATATGTCATGCCGATTCGGGTGTCCAGGTGGCAGCCATAGCAGATGAGGTGGAGGAACAGATGATCTTGCAGGCCGGCCGGCGTGTACGGAGAAGCCAGGGAAAAGAAAACCGTTTTTGGGTAATTCTTGATTACTCAGACATTGTGGTTCATATTTTCCAGACCGAGTACCGACTGTTTTACAGACTTGAAGAGTTGTGGGCAGATGCGGTAACGCAAAATTACAACGACTAATTATTAGCACTATGAACGGAAACGTCCCTAACAGAAACAAACCCAACAAGCCCCCCCTTATTCCGGTAAAAAGAAAGCTGAATCCTTTCTTTTGGGTATATATCATATTAATAGCGGTTATCGTCTATTTCATGTTTGCCAATCGTTCCGGAGACCCGGTGAAGACGGAATGGATCACGGTCAAAGAACAGATGGGCCCGCGGGGAGAAATTGAAAAACTGGTGTACATCAGCAATATGCAACGAGCCGAGTTGTATATCAGGCCCGATGCCCTGGAGCAGTACAAAGCCAAGTTCGGAGATAAAGTTCCCAAGTTCGCACCTCAGTTTTACTTCATTGTTACCGATAATTTTGATGCTGAAACACAATTTGAAGAATTGCGCAATACATTGCCAGAAGAACAGCGGTTCAAACTGGAAATTGAACAGCGCTCCAGTTACTGGGGCCGCATCATTGACTGGCTTCTGTTCCCGGTGTTGCTGATACTGATGTGGGTATTTATGTTCAGGCGTATGTCTCGCGGTCCGGAAGGAGCCGGAGGCGGCGGAGGCGGCATTTTTAATGTGGGCCGTTCACAGGCCAAGCTTTTCGAGAAAGACAAAACAGCTGCCAATATCTCATTTAAAGATGTGGCCGGCTTGGAAGAAGCCAAGGTTGAAGTCATGGAGATCGTGGATTTTCTGAAAAGTCCGGAAAAGTATACCAACCTCGGGGGTAAGATCCCGAAGGGAGCTTTATTGGTGGGCCCTCCGGGAACCGGGAAGACATTGTTGGCAAAAGCGGTCGCCGGAGAAGCCAACGTTCCGTTCTTTTCCATCTCGGGATCGGATTTTGTTGAAATGTTCGTAGGCGTAGGGGCGTCGCGGGTCAGGGACCTGTTCCGCCAGGCCAAGGAAAAGGCTCCTTGTATCGTTTTTATTGATGAAATTGACGCTGTAGGCCGGGCCAGAAGCAAAAACGCCGGATTTACTTCCAATGACGAACGGGAGAACACGCTGAATCAGTTGCTTACCGAAATGGACGGTTTTGGTTCCAATAGTGGTGTCATCATTCTGGCAGCGACCAACCGGGCAGATATCCTGGATAAAGCCCTTATGCGTGCCGGCCGTTTTGACAGGCAGATACATGTGGATCTGCCCGAATTGAAAGAACGTCAGGAAATTTTTAAGGTTCATTCCCGTATGTTGAAACTGGAAGAAGGTTTTAACCTGGAAATACTGGCCAAACAGACTCCCGGATTTTCCGGAGCCGATATAGCCAATGTTTGTAATGAAGCCGCCCTGATAGCTGCACGCAAGAACAAGAAGGCCATTCAGAAACAGGATTTCCTGGATGCTATTGACCGTATTGTGGGAGGTCTGGAACGCAGAAGCAAGATCATCAGTCCCCATGAAAAAAAGACCATAGCATACCACGAAAGCGGTCATGCTACGGTAAGCTGGATGTTAAAACATGCTAACCCGTTATTGAAAGTGACCATCATTCCCCGCGGAAGGGCACTCGGGGCTGCCTGGTACCTACCGGAAGAAAGGCAGATCACCACAGTGGAACAAATGATGGATGAGATGGCCTCGGCCCTGGGCGGACGAGCTGCGGAAGAATTGATGATCGGACAGATATCTTCAGGAGCTATGAACGATCTGGAAAAAATTACGCGGCAGGCCTATGCTATGGTGGCTTACCTGGGCATGAGCGATAAGGTTGGGAATGTATCTTTTTATGATTCCACGGAGAATGCGGGCTTTAATATTGGAAAGCCCTATAGTGAAACAACGGCACAGCTGATAGACAAAGAAGTCAAAAGGATCATTGACCAGGCGTATGATATGGCACGGAAAGTACTGAAAGAAAACAAGGAAGGATTTCTGAAACTGGCTGCTATCCTCTTGGAAAAAGAAGTCATATTTGCAGACGATCTGGAAGTGATCTTCGGAAAACGCCAGACTCCAGACAATCTGCCTGAACCTGAAAACAAAGAGAAAAAAAACAGTGAACACGCTGATTAAAAGAACTTTAAGCGGTCTTGTATTCATTATCCTGATGATAGCAGGACTTCTGGTTCACCCCCTTGGATATGCCGTTTTGATGGCTTCCTGTGTAGGGATTATGTTCATTGAATTTTACCGAATGACACTGCGTGATCAAAATAAAAGCGGACAGGTGTTTGGCTTTTTGTCGGGGATTCTTCTATTTGTTGCAACATATATACTTGCACGTTACGGGTTTTCAGCAGCCCGTTTGTGGCTGATGTCTTTACTGATCCCCGTAACAGCTGTTTGGGTTTCTGTTTTGTACAACCGTGGAAAGGATTCGTTCCGCAATGCGGCTTTCCTGTTTTTGCCCCTTTTGTATATAGCGGTTCCGTTTTCAATTTTTAATTTTCTGGCTTTCAATCCCCTGGGGATGTTCCAGGGTATATACCTGCTGGCGCTTTTTGTCATATTGTGGGCGTCTGATATTGGCGGATACCTTATAGGGATGGCTTTCGGGCAAAAAAACGGGCATAAACTTTTTCCAAGTATTTCTCCTAAAAAATCCTGGGAAGGTTTTTTCGGAAGCCTTGTTTTTTCCCAAGGGGTGGCGTTTGCTCTTTACAAGCTGAATATGATACCTTTTGCATGGTATCATTGTGCTGTGTTGGCTTTGATTGTTTGTATCTTTGGTGTTTTTGGAGATTTGACGGAATCAGGAATGAAACGTTATTTTGGAGTAAAAGATACAGGATCCATTATGCCCGGACACGGCGGATTACTGGATCGTTTTGACGGGGCGCTTATTTCGTTCCCCATTGCCATTACATACATTTTATTTGTGTTATATATAAACTGACATGAGACTACACAAAGAAGGAAGAACGACTATCCTGATAGTGATCGTGACCATAGCCGTGTTACTGGCCGTGTTCATCGGTTTTTCGCTATACAATTTTTGGATACTCTCTCTTTTTGGGGCTGCCTCTGTGGTTGTATTGCTTCAAACGCTCATGTTTTTCAGGATACCGCAAAGGGATATTCTTATCAAAGATAACGGTATTGTATCTCCGGCAGACGGCCGTATAGTTTTGATACAGGAAGTGGAAGTTAATGAGTATCTGAAGGAAAAACGCCTACAGGTATCCATTTTTATGAATATGTTCAACGTTCATGTCAACTGGTATCCCTGTGCAGGTGATATAATTTATTATAAATACCATCCTGGAGACAAGATGGTAGCATGGCATCCCAAATCTTCCGAAAAGAATGAACATACCACTGTTTTTTTAGATCAAGGAAAAGAGATCATAGGAGTCAGACAGGTTGCCGGTCTGATAGCACGCCGGGTAATCTGTAAAGCCCGTACCGGTAAACAGGTTCTACAATGCAGCGAACTAGGTATCATCAAGTTCGGTTCCAGGGTAGATATACTGTTGCCGTTAGATGCCAACGTCCTGGTAAAGAAAGGTCAACGAGTTTGGGGCTGTGAGACGCTGATAGCCGATCTCAAAGAATAGCCTCTATGGCTTTATGCGGATCGTCCGCTGTGAAAACGTAATTTCCGGCCACCAGGATATCTGCCCCGTTTTGGTACAATTCAGATGCGTTTTTATCGTTTATTCCGCCGTCTACCTGGATTAGAAAATCCAGATTCTTACGCGTTCTCATCTCTTTCAGTTCCCGGATCTTGTCAAAACTTTCCGGAATAAAGACCTGGCCTCCAAAGCCGGGATTAACAGACATAACCAGGACCAGGTCCGCGTAATGAACGGCCTGTTCCAGCTGACATACAGGAGTAGAAGGGTTTATGGAAACCCCTGATTTCATACCCAGCCGCCGAATTTCCTGCAGGTCCCTGGTCAAGTGGGGGCAGGTTTCCCAATGTACAGTCAGCCAGCTGATACCCAGATCCCTGTATCTTTGGTAATACCGGGAAGGGTCTACCGTCATCAGATGCGCATCAAGCGGTTTTTGTGAGTAACGCGAAACTGCCTCAATAACGGGAAATCCGTATGAAATATTGGGAACGAAGACACCGTCCATTATATCCAGATGAATGCTCCATGCTCTGCTGCTATTGATCATATTGCAGGCATCGGCCAGATGTGCCAGATCAGAAGACAATATAGAAACAGACACCTTTCCCATGATCACACGTTCCTGATTATTTCCAGTAAAAGATCCCAGAATTTTTCCACTGTGGATATCTCAAGTCTTTCAGTAGGAGCGTGCACTCCTTTTAGCGTGGGTCCTATTGATATCATGTCAAGGTTCGGAAATGCATCCAGGAAAATACCGCACTCCAGACCGGCATGTATGGCTTTTACCTTAACCGGTGTGTTGAACAGTTTCAAATAGGCTTCCTCACACACTTTCAACACAGGAGATTCGGGGTTGGGAGCCCATCCGGGGTACTCTCCCTCATGGGATACAACGGCACCTGCCAGAAGAAAGAGGCTTTCAATGCGCCGAGCCGCGTTTTTTCTGGCCGAGTTTACGGCACTTCGCTGACTGCTGCCTATGCGGATAAGCCTGTTTTCCTGATCCATCCGGACTGAAGCCAGGTTGGTGGAAGTTTCAACCAATCCGGGAATATCCTTGCTCATGGCCAGGACACCGTGAGGACAGGCATACAGAGAGGCAGTCAGGCTTGTTGCCGTTTTTCTGTCCATTACAGTTTGCGGCCGTTCACATTCATGAATGATGCTTTCCAGTTCCGGATCGGTATGCTTGTATTCGGCCTTCCATTCGGAAGCCATGGTGCGGAAAAATTTCGTAAAAGCATCCCGGTCAGGCTCTTTTACAATACATACGGCAACAGCTTCCCGAGCAATGGCGTTCCGCTTGTTTCCTCCGGATATGAAGCCGATGTCAAAACTGAATTGTTGCTGCGCATTCCAAAGAAAACGGGCGAGCACCTGAACTGCATTGCACAAATCCTTATGGATCTCGTCACCGCTGTGTCCTCCCGTAGCCCCGTTAATGCTGACTTTCAGGGCTGTGACACTTTCTTTGGGAGCAGGTTGTTCTTTATAACTGAAACGGGCAGTAGTATCAATACCTCCGGCGCATCCTATGAAAACTTCTCCTTCATCTTCCGAATCCAGGTTTAAAAGAACGGATCCTTTAATAAATCCCGGGGCTACGGCCCGTGCACCGTCCAAACCGGTTTCTTCAGATACTGTAAACAGACATTCCAGGGGTCCGTGTTCCAGGGAATCATCATCCAATACAGCCAGAGAAGCGGCAACACCTATTCCGTCATCGGCACCCAGCGTGGTGCCCTTTGCCTTTAACCAACCGTCTTCCACATACGTCTGGATGGCATCTTTTGAAAAATCAAAAACAGTATCCTCGTTTTTTTCACATACCATATCGGTATGACTTTGCAGGATCACTCCAGGGCGGTTTTCCCTTCCGGGTGAGGCCGGCTTACGGATCACCACGTTACCTGTTTTATCGGTTTGACTATCCAGGTTACGGGCTTTGGCAAAGTCCTCAAGAAAACGGGTCATTCCGGCTTCGTTGCCGCTTTCCCTGGGAATTTTGCAGATTTCAAAAAAGAAATTAAATACTGATGAAGGTACCAATTTATTCATGATGATGGATTGTTAACCGTTTTTGAGCCTTTTCTCAATGTCCGTCACATATTGGCGGAACATACGGTCGGTGTCCATCAGATTGCATACTGTATTGTATGAATGCAGTACGGTTGCATGATCTTTGCCTCCAATCATTGATCCGATGGAAGAAAGTGAATTCTTTGTGAGGTTCCGGCTCAGATACATGGCAATTTGCCTTGCCTGGCATATTTCCCGTTTGCGTGTTTTTGATAGAAGATTTTCCTGGGTTATCCCAAAATAATGACAAACAGTCTTTTGAATATCCTGAACGGAGACTTCCCGGGTAACCGAACTTACCAGCCGCTCTGTAATAACCTGGGCCAATTGTAAGGTAACGGGTTGTTTGTTAAACGTCGACTGTGCCAGCAGGGAACAGAAAGTGCCTTCAATTTCCCTGACATTGGTGGTTACTTGTTCCGCTATGAATTCAAGCACTTCACGAGGGACTTCCACCCCTTCGTTGTAGCATTTTTTTTCCAAAATAGCAAGCCTTGTCGCATAATCGGGAGCCAGGAGTTCAGCTGAAAGCCCCCATTTGAAACGAGATAAAAGTCTATCGTCCAAATCTTTAAGTTCAACAGGAGCCCGGTCGCTAGTTAGGATCAGTTGTTTCCCTGATTGATGCAGGTGATTGAAGATATTGAAATAAGCATTCTGTGTCCCGGGTTTTCCGGCAAATTCCTGTACATCGTCAATGATCAGCACGTCTATCATTTGATAAAAATGCATGAAATCCGTCAGTTTGTTCTTGATATTTACGGCATCCATGAACTGGATCTGGAACAGATTGGCCGAAACGTACAAGACCACTTTTTCAGGCATCCGCTTTTTTATTTCTATACCAATAGCCTGTGCGAGGTGTGTTTTTCCAAGTCCTGAACCGCCATATATGAACAACGGGTTGAACGGTCCTCCCGGTTTTTCGGCTATACTCATTCCGGCAGTGCGGGCCAGCCGGTTACAGGATCCTTCCACAAAATTGTCAAAAGAATAAGCGGCGTTCAGCTGGGGATCTATCTTAACCTGTCTAATGCCAGGAATAACATACGGACTGGCCACTTCTTCCCGGTTAGCTCTGGAGAAGGGAATGGTTTTATTCTGGAATTGTCCCGGTCCCTGGTGAGGCATGGGTACCCCTTTACTGCATGAATCCACCTTTACACAATACTCCAGTTGAGCAGCACTGCCCAGTTCTTTTCTTAAACAATGGCCCAGCAGATCTATATAGTGTTCTTCTATGTATTCTCTAAAAAAATGGGAGGGAACCTCAATAGTCAAAACATTGTCTTTCAGTTTGACAGGGACAATAGGTTCAAACCAAGTGTTGAAACCGGAAGGTTGAATGTTATCCCTAATGATACTCAGACAGTTATTCCAGACAATTTTGTGAGGAGACGGAGACATATTTTGATTTGGGGTTTATGTATACAAAAATGGTTAAAAAAAATGGTAAAAAAAAAAGGAAAAACACTTGTATTTTTCAAAAAAACAATAAGGCCCTAATAATCAGAGTGAAAAAAACATTATTTCGCAAATCTCTGATAATGAGTAAAATATTAAAACCCCAAAAATGCTTCCTGTTGACTGATGGGTATTTGAGACAATTATAAATAATTTAAAAAACCGTGATCCTAAAGTATTTTTTTGGATTTTCGCTAATAAGCCGTATGAGGGTGTCTGCTCTTGAAAGAATATCGGTCAGGGAATGATACAAGGCCGGATTGGACCCTATTTGCCCCAGTGTTCCTTCGGGATCGCTCAGGTTTTCCAGTAATTTATGCAACTCTTTCACGGTTCCGCCCAGATCGGCCCCTTTCAGCTCCTCAGATACAGCGTCAAAATTTGCCAGGGTTCCCGAAAGATCTTTAACAGCATGATTCAGTTCACTGGCAAGGGTGTCGGCACCGGCCAGGACACCGTCAATATGTGAGGCATTATTACTCAGGGTTTCGCTCAGCCGGTTGATGTGACCTAATGAATTGTTCAGCCGTATCAAACCGTTTTTGATGTTGTTACGATTTTCTTCGTCCAGAATGTCATTAATTTGGGTTACCGTCAGATTCAGGTTTGAAGTGAGTCCTGAAATATCGTTTTTTAGTGCTACCAGTTCTTTGGTAAGAAGAGAGATCAGATCCGGTTGGATGGCGGATGAGAGTGTATCTCCGGGTGAATGCCAGGCAGTAGAATTGCCGAGGATCAGTTGAACGGCTTTTCCGCCCAGTATATCTGCACTGTATATTTCCGCTGTGGTACCTTCAGGAAGCCTGAACTTTTTTTTCAGCCTGATCTTAATGATCATCTGTTGATTTTTCTGATCAAAATCTATCCGGTCAACCGTTCCCGCTGTAAGTCCCAGTACAGATACGGGACTGGTGGGAGCAAGGCCTTCTACGTTTGCATATAACGCATAATAGGTGTTGGTCCCCCTGAAAAGGTCATTCCCCTTTAAAAACTGAACTACAAAGTATAAAACAACAATCACGATCAGGGCAAACAGACCGATTTTCAGTTCACGCGACATTTTTTTGGTTTTCATTACGGTTTAATTAGCAGGAACCAATTTGCCATCCTTCACGGCTATCACAAAGGCATCCGGAAAATCGCTCTTCCTGAGGTTGTTACAATATTGTTGAGCTTCTTCTCTGTTTGGGAAATTTCCCAATGTATACTTATATTTATATATTTGGTCGTTACATACAATAAGTTGTGTTTCCGGAAAAGCTTTCAGTGTTTCGTGAGAGGCCGGCAAGGCTTCTTTAGAAGACAAAAATTGCACCCTGTATTGTATTTCAGATACTTCTGTATTCAGGGCAGAAAGTCCGTTTTGTCCGTAACTTTCCAGGTATTCGTCAAATCCAAGCATCAATTGCCGTGCGATATTTCTGCGTCCGTTTTCAGTCCCCAGTATTTTGCGGTCCGCGCTGCTGTTAAGGAATCCCATTTCTACCAGCACAGCGGGCATGGAACAATAAGCCAGTACCACAAATCCTCCTTCTTTCATCCCGCGGTCTTTTTGACTGCCCTGCAGAGGTCCCCTGCGTAATGATTGCTGGATGCAGGATCCAAGTATTCTGGATTGTCTCATGATCGCTTCTTTCTGAAAATTAAAGACGATCATGGATTGGGGATTGTCAGGGTCAAAACCTTCGTATTTTGCTTTGTAATTTTCTTCAAATTTGATTACTTCATTCTCTTTTAAAACCACATCATAACTGTCGTCTTTTCTCCGGCTGCGGTCTCCTCCGAAAACCCAGGTTTCAGGTCCCACAGGTGCAAAAGTGGCTTTTCTGGCCGAATTGACGTGAATGGATATGAAAAGATCCGCATCTTCCTCGGTGGCCAGTGTCCCTCGTTTATCCAGGTCAACGGCTATGTCAGTTGTACGGGTATAGATGACCTTAATATCCGGATATTTTTTGTTGATCTCGGAACCAAGGTGTTTGGCAACAGACAGGTTGATATCTTTTTCCCTAAGTTTTCTGTCCGGGCTCAATGCTCCCGGATCGTGTCCGCCGTGTCCGGGATCAATAACTACTTTACGAACCACCGGCCCGGAAAAACCTTGTGCCATGATGGCATACGAATTGCAGACGGAGAGAATTACAACCAGTACCGGAATCAGTTTTTTCATATATATTTGCAGCTTATGTCTGCAGAAGACAAAGATAAAAAAAGTATTTTGCATACCGTATGTTGTCTGGTATTCCTTGTTCTGGGAGTAGTACCCGTCCATGGCCAGCAGAAAAGGATCATTGAGAATTCCATAGCTCCTGTAAGCCAAATGTACAGACAATACCTGTATACTCCGGTGGTCTCCCGACCGGACAGGTCTTCTTTGTCTTTGATGTGGGAACAGCTGAACCGTTATACCGGATTGGAAAAAGCTGCTGTAGGCCTTACTTCCTTGGATCTGGACAGCCTGGCAAGACTGGACAGTATCAGGGCGCATACCCAGCTGGAAGCTCCTGCTTTTTCGGTAGCCAGGGACTCGGTGGTGGAAGATTTCAGGGGCGGAAAAACTATGTTGTATTATTACGGAGATGTAAAAGTCACGTATGATAATATGGAAATTACGGCAGAATATATGGAATATGATGCCGACACAAAAACGGTTTTTGCCACAGGGGTTGTGGATTCTACCGGGGTGATGCAGGGAAAACCGGAAATGAAAGAAGGGAACAACAGCTATGTGATGGAATCGGTTTATTACAATTTCGGGTCAAGAAAAGCCAGGATCAACAATATGGTAACCCAGGATGATCAGGGATTTCTGCACGGTTCGCACCTGAAAAAAATGCCCGATAATTCAATTAATATTCACGGAGGAAAGTATACCACCTGCGATGCCGAACATCCTCACTTCTATCTCCATATGACCAATGCCAAGATAACGACCGATGAAGACGGCAATGTAGGACAAACGGTCTTTGGACCCTCTTATGTCGTGATAGAAGATGTACCCACGCCCATTATTGTACCTTTCGGATTTGTACCCAAAAGGCCGGAGCGTTCGGGAGGTCTGTTGATCCCGTCTTATGGTGAAGAGGTTGCCCGTGGTTTCTTCCTGAAAGATCTGGGGTATTATTTTGTATTTGGGGATTACCTGGATTTTTCGGTAACAGGTGACATATATTCCTTGGGATCATGGGCTGTCCGTGGAACAGCAAGGTATAAAAATCGTTATAAATACAACGGGAACCTAAACGTGAATTACTCCAGGAATATTACCGGGGAGAGAGGCTCGTCTGATTATCAGGAATCGGGAGATTTTTCCATCCGATGGAGCCATACGCAGGACCCCAAAAAACGCCCCGGAACGTCTTTCAGCGCCTCGGTAAATTTTTCAAGTCCCACCAACAACCGCTTTAACAGTCAAACGATCGATGAGGCGCTGCAAGCACAGACATCTTCCAGTATTTCCTACGCCAAAACTTTTTCCGGAACGCCTTTTAATCTTTCCATTAACCTGTTGCACAGTCAAAACAACAGGGATTCGTCCTATGCCCTGACTTTACCCAACCTGACTTTTACCATGAGTCGTATCAATCCTTTTCAACGGAAGGAAAGGGTGGGAAAAAAACGGTTTTATGAAGATGTCACCCTCAGTTACAATACTGCTTTTCAGAACAAACTGAATTTCAAATCCTCTCAATTCGGAACTCCGGATTTCTGGAAAGATTACAAAACAGGCATGCAGCATAATTTTTCCATAGGGCTTCCCAGTTTCACATTACTCAAGTATTTAAATTTCACTCCTACAGTAAGCTATGGGATGAACTGGCATTTCATGAGCGAGACACGCACTTTTGATCAGGTAGAGCAAAAAGTGGTCTCCAGTACTTCCAGGGCGTTCAGCGAATTTGGGCTCACACAGTCTTACTCGGGAGGAATATCCATGTCTACACGTGTATACGGTATGTTCAACTTCAACCCGACGGGACGTCTCAGGGCCATTCGTCACATGATGACACCTTCGGTGAGTTTCAGCTACAGACCGGAACTGGGAACAAAAGCCAACGGCTATACGACCCTGGATTATACTGATTCACTGGGACGGGAATATTCAGTGGAATACAATAAATACAGCAAATCGGTGTACGGACCTCCGTCCAAAGGACGAAACGCTTCCATCAGTTTTTCACTGGGCAACAACGTAGAGGCAAAAGTTTTTAATAAAAAAGACACTACCGATAACGGCGGAGTTAAAAAGATCAAGATCATTGATAACCTGTCGTTGAACGGTTCATACAATTTCCTGGCAGATTCCATGAAGCTTTCCAATATCAGTGTCAGTTTGTCTACGTCGATCTTTGAGAAACTCGGCATAAATGCCAATGCTATGTTTGATCCTTATGCGGTAAATGAAAGAGGACAACGGATCAACACCCTGAATGTGATGAGAACAGGGAATCTCGCCAGGCTGAACAATGCCAGTTTTTCAACTTCCTATTCGTTCAAGGGAGGAGATCAGAAGAGCAAGAATGATTCGTACCGGTTGGTCTATGAAGATCCGTTGACTGGTGAATACATACCAGGCGGATGGGTGTATTACATGGATCCTGAGATACCCTGGTCAGTGAATCTGAATTACAGCTTTTCATACAACCGTTCTTATACTTACGCCAACGAGCTATTAAATACCAATCATAATTTTAACCAGACGCTCGGATTCTCGGCCCAGGTCAAGTTGACGAAGGATTTCAGTATCAACCTCCGCAGCGGACTGGATATGATGAAATTTAAGCTCACTACCACACAACTGAGTGCCACTTATGACCTGCATTGTTTTCAAATATCATTCTCCTGGGTTCCCAATGGTAAGTGGGAAAGCTGGAGTTTCCGAATTGCTGCCAAAGCCTCTGCACTGGCTGATGTGCTGCAGTATAAGAAGAGCTCCAGTTTCTGGGATAATTAAATTTTTTATATATTTGTACCGTCTTAGCTTTATCCTTCAAGCTTTAACCCAATACTTAACATATTTTAAATGTACGACATTATTGAGCTTAGCAGCAAGTCAATGGAAGAACTCCATAGAATTGCCAATGCATTAGAGATCAAAAAAATTGAATCCTATGCCAAAAATGAATTGATTTACCAGATCCTGGATGTTCAAGCCGAGGCAGGGGCTTCCGCCCCGGCTTCTTCCGAGAACAAAACCAATACAAAAAAACAAACCACTCGCCGCACCCGCAAACCACGGTCAAAATCGCCTGTAACGGAAACCAAAGAAAAACAAGCCGGGAAAGAGGATAAACCCGTTGAAAACAGACCGATTCGGGACGCAAGACCAGTTCCCGAGGCAAGACCTGCTCCCGAGGCAAGACCTGCTCCCGAGGCAAGACCTGCTCCCGAGGCAAGACCTGCTCCCGAGGCAAGACCTGCTCCCGGGGCAAGACCTGC
>JBAZHT010000038.1:0-17499 GCA_041652255.1 Bacteroidales bacterium | reverse complement strand
GTCAACAGAAGCTACATCGGCGCCGTAAAGCTTTGCTGCAGCCTCTATTCCCAGGAATAAAGTCTCCAGGTCCTCTACATAAAACCTTTGTGATACACCGGCACAGACAATAAGCTGCAATGGAACGGCATTCATGGCCATTACCTGCCCCATGGCATGAATGGCTGTTTTGTATCCCACAAATTTTAACGGGAAATAGCACAAATCAAAGTCGGTTCCCTCCAGGGAAAGTTTTTGGGCCGAAACGGTTAAAGTCTCTTTGAAACAGGCCACTGCAGCGTCATCACCGATGCCTTGTATTGTTGATTCATTACTTGAGATAAACCTGGCTGAAATCCTGTCAATCAGCTTATACTTACCCAGTTCAGAGATGGGTGTTCTCAGGGGCTCTTTTTTAGTGTTCATACCGCAAAAATAAAGAAAAGATGGTATATTTGCGGGCTATGAATGAAAATCAGGACGCCATAATCAAAAAGATAGCCGAAAGCGAATACGAGCATGGTTTTGAGACGGACCTGGAGCAGGAATTGTTTCCTAAAGGCCTGGATGAAAATGTTGTCCGCCTGATCTCTCAGAAAAAAGAAGAACCGGCCTGGCTGCTTGAATTCCGTATAAATGCTTTCCGCAAATGGCAAACTATGAAAATGCCTCAATGGGCCCATTTAACCATACCGCCCATTGACTACCAGGACATAATATATTATGCAGCCCCCAGGAAATTGGTACCCGGATCCGAAAACAAGGAAATGGACCCCAAGCTGGCAGAGACGTTTGACAAACTGGGCATTCCGCTGCACGAAAGAAACGTGTTGGCAGGAATGGCCGTGGATGCCATTTTTGACTCGGTCTCGGTAAAGACTACTTTTAAGGAAACCCTTGCCGAGAAAGGGATCATATTTTGTTCTTTTTCCCAGGCGGTCAGGGATTACCCGGCTCTTGTGCAGCAATACCTGGGAAGTATAGTGCCATCAGGTGATAATTTTTTTTCAGCGCTCAACTCGGCCGTGTTTTCCGACGGATCGTTCTGTTACATACCCAAAAACGTTCGCTGTCCCATGGAGCTTTCCAGCTATTTTCGCATTAATGCGCGCGGAACAGGACAATTTGAGAGAACGCTCATTGTTGCAGAAGAAGGATCCTACCTGAGTTATCTGGAAGGATGTACCGCGCCTCAAAGGGATGAGAACCAGCTTCATGCTGCAGTAGTAGAAATTGTGGTCATGCAGGATGCAGAAGTCAAGTATTCCACGGTACAGAACTGGTACCCGGGAGATGCCAGGGGAAAAGGAGGTATTTACAATTTTGTGACCAAGCGCGGTATCTGCAAGGGGGATAATTCCCGTTTGTATTGGACACAGGTGGAAACGGGATCTGCCATTACCTGGAAATATCCCTCCACAATATTAAAGGGAGATAATTCGGTCAGTGAATTTTATTCGGTTGCCGTGACCAACAATTACCAGCAGGCCGATACCGGAACCAAAATGATCCATATAGGGAAAAACACGCGCAGCCGTATAGTAAGCAAAGGCATTTCAGCAGGCAAAAGTCAAAACGCATACCGGGGCCTTGTAAAAATTATGTCCGGTGCGGACAATGCCCGTAACCACTCGCAATGTGATTCACTCCTGTTGGGAGATCAGTGCGGAGCTCATACGTTTCCGGTCATAGAAAACGCCAGTGATACCGCCGTTGTAGAACACGAGGCCACCACTTCCAAGATTGGGGAAGATCAGCTGTTTTATTGTTTGCAGCGCGGTATAGGACCTGAAGATGCCGTAGGCCTGATAGTCAACGGTTACGCCAGGGAGGTTCTTAACAAACTTCCTATGGAATTTGCCGTTGAGGCGCAGAAATTATTGAGTCTTTCCCTGGAAGGGACCGTTGGATAGTTATGAAGGAATTTTTTAATCTGCACAATATATTTTTTGTAATAGGAGGTCAGGGAATTTCCTACCTGGAATTTTGTGCCGTAATTTTCGGGCTTACATCTGTTTTTATGGCCAGTCTGGCCCGTGCCGTAAATTACTGGATAGGATTTGTCTATACCGCACTGCTCTTTATGATGTTCCTTCAGAAAAACCTCTATACCAATATGTTGTTGCAACCCATTTCCCTGGGAATAAACATATACGGGTTGTATAGATGGACCCGTCCCCGTAAAGGTGAAAAAAATAAAAAGAACCAATTACAAATAACCTTTTTGAACAACAAACAACGCATTATGTACCTGTTGTTCCTGGTCACTATTGTTTTGGTATGGGGATTCATCCTAACCAGGCTGCATTTAATATCGGATGTCTTTCCCCCGGCCCGGTCTCCTTACCTGGACGCTTCTGTTGCAGGACTCATGCTTACGGCACAGGTGCTGGCGGCACAGAAAAAATGGGAATGCTGGGTCTTCTGGGTGGCATTAAACATTGGAAATGTCATTTTGTATATATCTGCCGGGCTGGTCTTCATGCCCATTGTTGCGGCATTCTTCCTGGCATTCAATATTATTGGTGTAATTCATTGGAAAAAGGAATGGGAAAAACAGAAAAGTTATGTTAAGTATTAAAGATCTATGTGTTAGTATAGGGGAGAAAGAAATCCTCAGAGGGATCAATCTGGAGATCAAACCGGGAGAAACCCATGCCATAATGGGACCCAACGGATCCGGAAAATCTACATTGGCATCTGTGTTGGCAGGGAGGGAGACTTTTACCGTCACGGGAGGATCTGCCACCTTTATGGGGAAAGAGCTGTTTTCGCTGACTCCGGAAGAAAGAGCCCGGATGGGATTTTTTCTGGGATTCCAGTATCCGGTTGAAATACCCGGACTGACTATTGTGAATTTCATGAAAGCCGCTATAAACGAGCAACGCAAATATAAAAACCTGCCCGCACTTACGTCGGGAGAATTTCTAAAAATGATGCGGGAGAAAATGGCTTTTGTTGAAATGGACCCGTCTTTTGTGGGACGTGGCGTTAATGTAGGGTTCTCCGGTGGTGAAAAGAAACGGAATGAAATTTTTCAAATGGCTATGCTGGAACCTACCCTGGCCATTCTGGATGAAACGGACAGCGGCCTGGACGTGGATGCGTTAAGGGTTGTTGCACAGGGAGTTAATAAATTGAAAACCAAAGAAAATGCTTTTGTGGTCATAACCCACTACCAGAGGTTACTGGATTACATAGTTCCCGATATCGTACATGTACTTTACAAGGGACAGATCATTAAAACGGCCGGAAAAGATCTGGCAGTGGAAGTAGAAACAAAAGGCTACGACCACCTTATTAACGAACAATGAAAGAATACACTTATATGCCTGAAGTGAGGCGCGTTTTCCGCTGTACAGTGCCGGACGAAAATATCCGGCAGGTATTTTTGGTGGATGGCATACTGCAGGAAGAAGAGAACGAAAAGAACGGGATCACACTTAAAAGAGGACCCGAAGAGAAAGGGTTGTACATGCGTGTTCAGGGGGATCATTTTGCCGAAACCATACAGATCATAAGCGTAAGGAGCGAAGACCTGCCGCGTCCCCTGGAATTTACCAACGAATGGGAGCTTGATCCGGGTGCCGGGATCCAGATCATTGTGTGTGATCACACTTTAAACGAACATTTGTACCGGACATCCCGTTTTTCAAAAATTTCGCTTGGAGAAAACGCCCGTCTTGACATCCTCTTCATGCAAAACGAACACATTCGCTCCCGCTATTGGCTGGATCTGATAGCCAACCTGGGTCAGGGAGCCCAACTGGATTGTCACGTTCTAAGTCTATACGGCGGGATCATAAACAATAAGCTTCGTGCCGTCATGAACCATCCCGGCGCGGTTTGTCGCATGGACGGGCTTTACCTGGCAGACGGGGAACAACATATCCAGTATGACATTGCGGTTGATCACAATGCTCCTGATTGTTATTCCAGACAATTGTTCAAGGGAATCCTGGATAATCATTCCAGGGGGTCGTTCAACGGGGCCATAAAAGTGGCACAGGGAGCTCAAAAAACGGAGGCTTACCAGGCAAATCACAATTTGTTGTTAAACAATGAAGCAAAAGTCACGACAAAACCGCAACTGGAAATTTATGCCGACGATGTGAAGTGTTCACACGGGGCCAGTATAGGACGTCTGGATGAAATGGGGCTTTTTTACCTGCGTTCCAGAGGCATTTCTCTGGATCAGGCAAAAATGCTTCAGCAACTGGCCTTCGTAGAAGATGTTCTGGCCGGTATCCGTACCCAGGCTATACGGGAAAGACTGGAAAAAATGGTGGAAAGCAGGCTCCGTGGGGAGTTTAAAAAATGTTCCAATTGCACAATGCATTGTTGTTAAAAATTTTGTGCATATCTTTTTATTGTGCCCCTGTTAATCCAGCAACGATTGAGCTAACTTGCAATTCCCTTTTCCGCCGGAACACACATTTTATTTAGTAACCTTCTTATTAACAGCGCGATGGATTCTGAAGTCAAGAATGCAAAGGCAATTTTTCCCTATGAGGAAGCCTTGAAAAAAACAAAGGAATATTTCAATGGAGACGAGCTGGCCGCCTCGGTTTGGATCAACAAATACGCCATGAAAGATTCTTTTGGCAATCTTTACGAATGCACTCCCGAGGATATGCACAGGAGACTGGCGAGGGAATTTTACCGGATAGAAAAAAAATACTCCAATCCCCTGAGTGAGGAAGAAATTTTTCAGTTACTGGACCGTTTCAGGTATGTGGTACCTCAGGGTGGACCTATGTCAGGTATCGGGAACGATCATCAGGTGGCTTCTTTGTCCAATTGTTTTGTTATAGGTCACCAAAACCCTGCAGATTCTTATGGCGGTATATTAAAGATTGACGAAGAGCAGGTACAACTGATGAAACGCAGGGGCGGCGTAGGCCACGATCTGTCCCACATCCGTCCGGGCGGATCTCCGGTGTTAAACTCGGCCCTAACCTCAACCGGAGTGGTCCCCTTTATGGAACGCTATTCCAATTCCACCCGCGAAGTTGCTCAGGACGGGAGAAGGGGTGCTCTTATGCTTACCATTTCGGTCAAGCATCCAGATGCAGAACAATTCATTGATGCTAAGCTGGAGCAGAACAAAGTTACCGGAGCCAATGTGTCTGTAAAAATTGACGATGAGTTCATGAAAGCGGCCCTTGCGGGAAAAACATATGTCCAGCAATATCCGGTGGATGCAATAAATCCGAAATACAAAAAGGAAATTGATGCGGCTCCGCTTTGGAAAAAAATCATTCACAATGCATGGAAATCGGCAGAACCCGGCGTGCTTTTCTGGGATACGATCACCCGTGAATCCGTTGCCGATTGTTATGCGGATATGGGATACAAAACAGTCAGTACTAACCCTTGCGGTGAGATACCGCTTTGTCCTTATGATTCCTGTCGTCTGATAGCCATAAATCTATATTCTTACGTGGAAAATCCCTTTACTTCCAAGGCCAAATTTAACATGGCGTTGTTCAAAGATCATGTGATCAAGGCGATGCGCCTGAATGACGACCTGGTAGATATGGAAATGGAAAAGATAGATGCGATCATTGCCAAAATTGACAGGGACCCGGAAGACGAAGTCATCAAAAGGAATGAAAGAGAATTGTGGATGAAGATCAAAGAGAAAAGCATGGGCGGAAGACGTACGGGGCTGGGTATTACAGCTGAAGGAGATATGTTGGCCGCGTTGGGGCTGTGCTACGGGTCCGAGGAAGCCATACAGGTAGGAGTCCTGGTTCAGAAAACACTGGCCCTTACCGCTTACCGTTCCTCAGTCATTATGGCCGAAGAGCGGGGTGCATTCCCAATATACGATCCCAACAGGGAGCTCAGGAACCCCATGATTGAAAGGATACGGCAGGAAGACAAAGAGTTGTACCAGATGATGGAAAAATCAGGACGCCGCAACATTTCCATGTTAACCATCGCCCCTACCGGAACGACCAGTTTGATGACACAAACAACCAGTGGAATTGAGCAAGTGTTTATGCCTGTTTATCAACGCCGTAAGAAGGTTAACCCAAATGATAAGAACGTTACAGTGGCTTACACGGACAAAATGGGTGATGCGTTTGAAGAATATAATGTTTTTCATCATAAATTCCTGGATTGGGCCGAAATCAACGGCCACGATCGGGATACAGTCATTGGCCTGGACAAAGAAGCTTTAGAGAAGCTGGTTCAGGAATCTCCTTATTACAAAGCCACGGCCAACGACGTGGATTGGGTAGCTAAGGTTAAAATGCAGGGACAGTTGCAAAAATGGGTGGACCATTCAATAAGTGTGACCGTAAACCTGCCGGCCGATATAACGGAAGACATGGTGGCACGGGTATACAAAACAGCCTGGGAGTGGGGTTGTAAAGGGATTACTGTATACAGGGACGGTAGCCGCTCAGGGGTGCTGATCTCTTCGGATTCACAGGATAAAAAGAAGATACAATTCCTCCCGAAAGAAAGGCCGGAAGCCCTGGAAGCCGAGATAATCCGTTTCAAAAACGCCAATGAACAATGGATTGCTTTCGTGGGGTTGTACCAGGGGCGGCCTTACGAGATTTTTACCGGGAAACTGGACGAAGATACACGCGTGATCCCCAAATCGGTAACTATGGGAAAGGTCATTAAAGTGGTGGATGAGAACGGATCCCGTTACGATTTCCGTTTTATTGACAAATACGGGTATCCCAATACCGTAGGAGGCATTTCCCATATGTTCAACCAAGCTTACTGGAATTATGCCAAACTGATTTCCGGGGTATTGAGGAACGGACTTCCGGTAGAAGAAGTGGTCCACCTGGTTTCTTCTCTGGAGCTGGACAGCCAGACCATTAATAATTGGAGGACAGGTGTGGAACGTGCATTAAAAAGATATATTCCCAACGGGACAAAGGACACTTCTGGAACTCAATGTGAAAAATGCGGATCTCAGAATCTGGTATACCAGGAAGGTTGCCTGCTCTGTATGAGCTGTGGGTTCTCAAAGTGCGGTTAAGCGTTTTCCTATGGCCACAACAGTAGTTTATCCTTATTCCAAGATCAATGTGGGGTTGCACGTGCTGGGAAAACGAGCAGACGGTTATCATGACATTGAAACATTGTTTGTGCCGCATAAGTTGTGTGATATACTTGAAATTACCGATTCCCAAAGATCTGAAAAAGACGTTCAACTGTTTCTGTACGGGTTGCCCTTGCCGGGACCCGAATCCGAAAACCTATGCATAAAAGCCTATCGGCTGATAGCCCGTGATTTTGATCTTTCTCCGGTTGAAATTCATCTATACAAACAGATTCCTCCGGGGACCGGTCTGGGAGGCGGGTCTTCAGATGCGGCTTTTTGTATTCAATTGTTGGACAAACATTTTTTATTGGGCCTGACTCCGCAGCAAATGCATCACTATGCCTTGCAGCTGGGGAGTGATATCCCGTTTTTTCTTCAAAATGCCCCTTTTAAGTCATACCTGGCTACAGGAAGGGGAGATGTTCTTATGCCTTTTGCTCCCGATTTGACCCAATACAGGATAGAAGTGCGTTTTCCTCCCGTAACAGTATCAACGGCAATGGCTTATGAGGGTCTCCGACTGAAGAAACACAATACGACACTGAAAGATCTGTTGATGCAGCCGGTAGATTCCTGGAAATACATTGTAGAAAATGATTTTGAAGAAACGGTTTTTGAAAAACATCCCCAGATAGAACAATACAAAACGGCCCTGTACACGGAAGGTGCCGTATATGCATCCATGACAGGAAGCGGTTCGGCCGTTTTCGGATTGTTCCGGATTTAATTTTTGTTGTTATCTTTACCACTCGTTTATGGGACTGTTTTTTAGGGAAAAATTTAAGAATGGAGCAGAAATTGCTGTATGGGAGATCACCGAACCCGAAGAGCAATTAAAAGCAATGTGTGTTCTTCCAAACGATGAACAGGAAGAGCTTTCATATATAACCAATCCCCAACGCCGTTTGGAACGACTGGCCGTAAGGGCCATCCTGGACACGATCTTCAAAGAAAAGGTATACCTGGGGTATCATGAAAACGGACGGCCGTTTTTGCAGAATTCAATAATAGAGATCAGTATTGCCCATACCCGGCGTTTTGCCACGGTGCTGACACACCCGGAAAATAGCGTGGGAATTGATATAGAATCACTTAAACGGAATTTTTCAGCGGTGGAAAAAAAGGCGGTCGGAGAAGAAGAAAAAGACTTCCTTTCCGAGAAACCGGAAACCCGGGAATTGCAGCTGGCCTTGATCTGGAGTGCCAAAGAAGCTCTTTACAAATATATGTCCCAGCCCGATGTGGATTTCATAGAGCAAATTAAGATCAGCAAATTTTCACCTAAAGAAGAAGGCGAATTAGAAGCTGTTTTCTATCACCGGGACGGAATAGAAGAAACCTTTACTCTTGATTACTTCCTTTTGGAAGACCACGTTATGGTATGGCTGGTGGGGTGATCTTTGTCATGTATTTTTCCAAAAGCAATGCCGGGCGGTAACTCATTTTTGCATGTCTAAGTCCTTTGTCCCCTGCGTCATCTTCACGGTTAATATATTTCACGCCGGGATAATTCTCCATAACGTATTTGACCAATAATTGGTTAATGACCTGGTAGGCTCCGCGGAATTCAGGAAATGCCTTTTCTACGTGTACCAGGTATGTGTCTTCTTTGTAGGGTTCTCCCAGTGTATAGGCGATGATCTTTCCGTCAAGTTTGATCATAAAACCTTCCAGTTGCAGAGACTTATAAGCCCTGAAAGCCCTGTGTACCGCACAGATCTCTTCTTCCATGCCCATGTTGTATATACAGCCCATGATCCTGCACCATTCATCGTTCATTACAAGACAGTCAGCAATATCGGCTTCCGTTACGGGAAGAAACTCATAATGCGGGTAAGTCTTCAGAAATGCGTTCAGGTGGTTTCTTTTAGACTGTAATTTTTTACCTTTCAGATGAGCCAGGTCATTGATGTCGTAGATGTAATCAAAAGAATCTCTTACCGGTTCAATAACAAACGTTTCAGGGAATTCGGATTCCAGCATTTCTACTTCCATGCCGGAAAGTCCGCCCAGTAAAAAAGGTCGGTTTTCCGACACTTTTTCCAAAACGATAAGTGCGGTACGGGGTGGGACAGTTTCCCGCATGCTTAACGGGTAAAGATAATGATAAGGCACGTTTTCATCTTTACGGCTGCGGATAACAAGCAGTGAATCGTTCTCTGTTTGTATGATGTTGTGAAATGTGTGGAATATTCCCGACCACATATACAAAGTGGAAAAACTGTATTCAGATCCCGTTTTACCGGAGCTTTTCAAATACGGGTCCAGGATTTCTTTATCATTTATGGTTAGAGGGATAAAAGGATCCATATCATTATTATTCGTTCAGCCAGATCTGTAGATTTTGCAACAATTCGTTTCTCATGGATTCGGGCAGTGTTGCAATTCGGGTGCGGTGGCTTCCTCCGGGTTCCACGTAATACAAAATGTTGGGTTTGTTGGGATTGGGGACGGCAGCAGCTGTCCAGGGATCCCATTCACCGTAAATGAAAACGATATGGGCATCCGTTTCTTTTACAAAATCGCGTTGTTCACGATACAATGCTTTTTTGAAACGGGGTTTGTACATATCCGGCAAAAAGAGGTCTTTCAGGTATCCACGCGCATCTTTCAGTTCCATGGCGGGGTATTTCCGGGTAACCCACTCTCCCGGAGGCGGCGTGTTGACAGAAGTTGAATCCGGTTTCCCTTTTTTACTTTTGTCGGGAACAAAGCGGGTTCGTTCAACTTTGAAGCGGAACGGCTTGGTGTCGTACCCGTAATAGCCAAGTTCTTTAGCGGCCTGTATAAAAAAGGGCATGGTAGGTGAATCCCTGACAAAATAGTCAGGAGAAGCTATCTGCATCAAATGGGCAAAAAGAAGTCTGTCGTGAGCGTCTAAAGCCGGAATCTTTTCCGGATCCGTACCCCATTGCCAAAAGGCAAAAGAATACTCCAAAACACAGTAATCAAAGATCTCGTTTACGGGCCTTGTAAAGTTCAATTCAGCTGAATCGCAATAACTTATGAATAAAGGCATAAGACTGTCCCGACGTATCAGGACTTCTTTTTGAAAATTCAGAACTCTTTCTCTGGTTTCAGGAGTTCCTGCTTTACGAGCAATGAATGGTTCATGCCTGCCGTCTTCAACTCCCTGGCACAGCGGGGCAACGTAGGACACGGTAATATCCACATCGTTCGGGTATAATGTTCTGTACATCAAAGCAGTCTGCCCTCCTTTGCTGATACCGGTGGCGATCCATTTACCGGGATATATCGTGGCAAACATTTCCCGGATCTTATGCAGATCGGTCATGGCCTGGCGGCCGTTTAAAAATTCCCAATACCTGGGAGAGGGAACAGATTCGGAAAAATAACGGTGTTCTACTACAATAAGATTGGCATCCAGCAACCGTGACAATTCTTCCCGGAAACGGGGATTGGCCGCATAATCGGCTCCGTATCCCTCGGTAACAAGGATAGTTGGACGGTCCGTGCCCGCATGCATTACAAAAACGCGTTGCTCAAAAAAACCGTATATTATATCGTCGTGGTTGACAAGTTGTCGTACCCTAATCCTGTATTTTTCATTAAATGCGGAGCTTTCCAGTTGTAGTACTTCGGTAACCTCCGGTAGGGAAGCCAGCTGTATTTCCAAAGAGGTGCGTGCTGGTTGCAGCGTTTGAGAAAAAGAAAGACGCGGATAGGCTGAAAAAGCTAAAACGGCAGCCAGGAAAAGCAAAGATCTGTAATGTTTCATATAGTTGTTACGGTTTTTTTGTATCGATCAGATGGTGGTGCAACTTCTGCTTTCCGGAAGCAAACGTACGATCAAAGATCACTCCGGGAATATTTCTGGTTGAAGGCAATGAAGCAGTGGCGGGAACTCCGGTTCCAATGAGCGAAAGTGTTGTTTTTAAAATATTTTCACGTGGATCTCCCAGCGGATACACTTCTCCCATCAGCACATCTTCTGCCGGGTAGTCGGGGGTAAATCCGTTCCTGAAGTCAGTAACACCCTGTGCATTGGCATATTTATATACAATGGCCTGGGTCCCCCAATTTTCAATTTCCGGATCATCTTCCGGATTAAATATCATGGCCGCTGTATATTTTCCACGGGTAATATCGCCCACTTTGATGACTTCCATATAGGGATCAAGGCCGCAAATAGTAAGTTCAGAAGCACTTGCAGTGTTGTGTCCGGTCAGTATATAAATGCGGGATAAATTCAGGTTGACGGGAACGTCGGAAAATTTTGGAAAATATTCATACAACATATCATCCCGGTTGTTGTCTGCCCAGTAATCCTGGTAGAGATCGTTCCAGGTTTTGGAGATTAGAACCGTGTTTCCGGTCAGGCATTCCGACGGACAAACTACTCCAACAAAGGCAGAGGCCACACTCAGGTACCCACCCAGGTTGTAGCGCAGATCCACCACCAAGTCTGTAATGCCTGCAGCTTTAAATTCCTGGAAAACAGGATAAAAAAGACTTTCTGAATTCCCAAAAAAATCGGTATAACAAATATAGCCCACTTTTTGGGATCCGTCTTCAATGATGGTTGAAGCAATAACGGGGTTCAGGTTTTGTTTTCGGGAAGTAAGGGTGATTATTCCGGTTTCGTAAATCGATCCTTCCCTGAGTTCGCCCAGTGTGAGACTCAAGGAAGTTGAGTAATAAAGATCCGTATAATTGTCCTGTGTAATCGCATTGCCGTTCATTTCTATTAAAATGGAGCCCCTGTGCAGACCGGCTTCAGATGCAGGGGTCTCCGGATAAACGTATTGTATTACGGCAAAATAATTTCCGGTGTTGGAAAAAGTACCGAACGCCAGTGAATAACCAAAAGTGGTTTCCACGCCTTCTCCTCCTTCTAAAAGCGCCTGTACGTCTTGGGTTATAAACGACCAACGATCTTCTGCCCGGTAACACAACTTTTCATAAAAATCAAATTCATCAAATTCGTACCGGATATCAAAGGTATCCTGGATATGGTCTTCCCACAGATAGACTTCTTTCATAAGATCCAGCATATATGTGTTCACTTTTTGGGTGATCAGGGGCGCTTCTTCCGGGTGCCTGAACCATTCGCAGGAGGTGAAAAGGAATATCAGAGAAAACAGGATTAAAAATCGCTTCATCACAAAAATAAATTATCCCACTAAAGTACAAATTTTTATTCTTTACCTTTGCACAAAACATACCAACACAGAGGATGAAGCAAAATAATTTTGTGGCAGAACTTACATGGAGGGGCATGATCCACGATATTATGCCCGGGACAGAAGAATTATTGAACAAAGAAATGACGACCGCATATGTAGGTATCGATCCAACGGCGGATTCCCTGCATATAGGACATCTGGTAGGTGTTATGATGCTCAGGCATTTCCAGGAATGCGGACACAGGCCCATTGCCCTGGTAGGCGGTGCCACGGGTATGATAGGTGACCCTTCCGGCAAACCATCTGAACGAAATCTTTTAAACGAGGAAACATTGCGGCACAATCAGGAATGCATCAAAAAACAACTCATGCGTTTTCTTGATTTTGACCCGGCCAGATCCAACGGGGCCTTATTATTGAACAATTACGACTGGACGAAAGATTATACGTTCCTGAATTTTGCGCGTGATATTGGAAAGCACATTACCGTCAATTATATGATGAGCAAGGATTCCGTACGAAAAAGACTTACCGGCGAAGAATCGGAAGGAATGTCTTTTACAGAATTCACTTACCAGCTGCTGCAGGGGTACGATTATTTGTATTTGTATAAGCAATACGGGTGCAAATTACAAATGGGCGGTTCTGACCAGTGGGGCAACATTACAACCGGATCTGAATTGATCCGCAGAAAGGAAGGCGGAGAAAGTTATGCCCTGACGTGTCCGTTGATCACCAAATCCGACGGAGGGAAATTCGGGAAAACGGAATCGGGTAATGTCTGGCTGGACCCGGAGCGAACCACCCCGTATGCTTTTTACCAGTTCTGGATGAATGTCAGTGATCAGGATGCCGAAAAATACATCCGGATTTTTACCCTTTTACCCCGGGAAGAAATAGAAAAGATCATTGAAAGGCACAGGGAAGAACCCCATAAAAGACAGTTGCAAAACGTTATAGCGGAATGTGTAACAACAATGGTACATGGAGCCGATGAATATAACAAAGCTGTTGCTGCTTCTCAGGTTTTATTTGGGAACGGCGTAAAAGAACAATTGATGGCCATGGAAGAAAACACCTTTTTGTCTGTTTTCCAGGGCGTACCGCAATTTGATCTTCCCGTAGACAAACTTCCTGCCGTGATCACGGACCTGTTGGCAGTGGAAACAACAATGCTGCCTTCAAAAGGGGAATGCCGGAAATTGATCCAGGGAGGGGGATTGAGCCTGAACAAGGAAAAGATATCTTCTCCCGACCTGGTGGTGGACACAAACATGCTTATACAGGGAAAATACCTGTTGGTACAGAAAGGAAAGAAAAATTATTTCATCATAAAGATTATTTGATCATGAAAGTCCCCGGAGAAGAAAACAGTACAAGACAACTGAAAGTCGCACGTCAGATTCAAAAGGATTTGTCGGAAATTTTTCGGCAAAAAGGCATGGCTTCTTACCAGGGAGCACTGATCTCAGTAGTCCGGGTCCGTATAAGTTCCGATCTTTCTGTGGCTCATACCTGGATCAGCGTTTTTCCTTCAGAAAAGTCCAACGCAGTCCTGGAGCAGGTAAAAGAACAGAACAAGGCAATCCGTGGTGAGCTGGGGCGACGAGTAGCCAGGCAATTACGTATAGTGCCGGAGCTGGTCTTTTTTCTGGATGATTCGCTGGATTATGTGCAACACATTGAAGAATTGTTGAAGTAACAAAAAGGAAAAGCGTTGAAAACGGCTTTGTTCATAGCGCGTCGGTACCTGGTTGCTAAAAAATCCAGACAGATTATCAATGTCATTTCGGCCATCAGTGCCATAGGGATTGCCCTGGGAACCATGGCCCTTGTAGTCATTTTGTCTGTATACAACGGGTTCGATAACCTGGTCAAAGGTATGTACAATGCTTTTGAGCCGGATCTGATCGTTAAAAGTGAGGAAGGAAAAACCATACCGGGAACACAGGATTTTGGGGACATTCTCCTGGATACCCGTATTGAAGCCTTTTGCCCGGTCATTGAAGAAACCGTATTTCTACAGTACAGAAACCAACAGGCCGTAGCGATGATGAAGGGCGTCGACAGTGTGTTTATGAAACAGTCCCCTTTACAGAATTACCTTACACACGGGCGATTTAGTGTTCGTTTTGGAGAACTGGAAGAAGCTGTGTTAGGAAGGGGACTGGCCGGAAATCTGGGATTAAACGTGGCATTTATTGATCCATTATGGATTTATTATCCAAGAAAGGACGCTGTTTTTTCTCCGCTTAACCCAATGGCTTCCCTCAAACAGGAAAAATTGTTCCCGGCCGGCATTTTTGCCGTCGAACAGCATTATGACTCAAACCATTTACTGGTCTCTCTGGAAACAGCCCGGAAACTCCTGGATTACGGGGACCGTTTATCTCACATTGAGATACGGGTGAAAGAACAGCGAAGTGTAAACTCCTTAAGCAAAGATCTGAAACTAAAACTGGGAGATGGTTATTCAGTGCTTACCCGTTATCAGCAGAATGAAACCCTTTACAAAATGATGACTACGGAAAAGATCATCATTTTTGTACTCCTGGGGTTCATTTTGTTGGTCATCTCTTGCAACGTACTGAGCTCGCTGAGCATGCTTATCCTTGAGAAAAAAGAAGACATAGCTATACTGGGAAGTATGGGTGCCCGACCCCGTCTGATCCGGCAGATCTTTATAACGGAAGGATGGCTGATATCCATATTGGGATGGGCCGCCGGTATGATCATAGGTTTGCTATTGTGTTTTGTGCAATCACACTTTGGCCTGATAGCCCTGCCGGGAAGCTTTATGGTGACGGCTTACCCGGTAGATGTGCAATGGTCGGACATGTTCCTGATTTCCGTCGTTGTGCTGGGCATAGGATTTCTGGCAGCTTATGCCCCGGTTCGCTCTATTTTCAGCAAAGCGATCTCCTTGGCATATCCCGGCAGTTCATTGGGCGTTTCCAGGTAAAACGGGAGGTGACGTAAAGCCGGATGGTTTATGACTTTCCGGAATAGTTCCATGCCCAGATAACCGTTTCCAATGGTCTCGTGCCTGTCTTTATGACTTTCAAAAGGATTCTTGGTATCATTGATATGAATGGCCTTCAGCCGGTCCAGACCGATCACTTTGTCAAAGGTTTCCAGGACACCTTCCAAATTGTTTTTTATGTCGTATCCTGCATCAAAAATATGACAGGTGTCCAGACATACTCCCAGGCGGTCACGGATTTCAATGCGATCCATTATTTTCCGGATCTCTTCAAAACTCCGGCCGATTTCCGTGCCTTTTCCGGCCATCGTTTCCAGAAGCACCCAGGTTGTCTGCTCTTTTGTGATAGCGGTATTCAATGCTTTGGCGATCCATGTAATGCCTTGTTCGACACCTTGTTGTACGTGGCTGCCGGGATGAAGGTTGTAAAGGTTTCCCGGGGTATATTCCATTCGGAACAGATCATCCATCAGTGTGTTAAGCGCAAATTCCCGGATACGGCTGTCTGCGGCGCTTAAGTTCATGGTATAAGAAGCATGTGCCAGAATGGGGCCTATATCGTTTTCTTTTGAAAATTCCAGAAAAGCTTCAATGTCTTTCGGATCAATGGCTTTGGCAGATCCACCGCGTGGATTGCGTGTGAAAAACTGAAAGGTATTGGCTCCTATCTCAACGGCAGTTTTTGCCATAGCCAGGTAACCTGCCGAAGCTGAAAGATGACATCCTATACGAAAGTCCTGTACTTGTTTTTCTGATCTCATAATGCAAATTTACGGTTAATTTTGCTCTTTGTGTGATACGTTATTTCTTCTCCTTTTTTCAGCGGAATCTGAATGTATTTCTTTTTGATCCGGTGAAAATTTTCCGGGACCTTTAGTATAAACGTATTATCTGTTTTTGCCCGAATCCGGATTTCTAAAATTTCCCCGTTTTCCCACTTGCAGGAAACTTCCGCCCCTCCCCGGGCACAAAGACCACGGTAAGAACCTTTTTGTGTCCATTCCCCGGGCAAAGCAGGCAGGACGTGGATATATCCCTGGTGGCTTTGCAACAACATCTCGGCAATTCCGGCACACCCTCCCAGATTCCCGTCTATCTGGAAAGGAGGATTCGAAGAAAAGCCGTTTGGATAGATCCCCGATCCCAAAAGAGTGATGGAAGAAATATCCCCTGTAAGGTAGGGAGAGACGCTTTCTTCCATTGCCGGAGACATCATTTCATTCAGGACCTTACGGGCGCCTTCCCCGTCTTCCAGCCTGGCACGCAGGTTCAGATTCCATGCCATTTGCCAGCCCGATCCTCCGTACCCTCTTCTCTCCAGGGTATTGGCACAGGCTTTAAGCAGAGCGGGATCTTTTCCGGTGATCTGGCTACCCGGGTACAGAGCATACAGGTGAGTGACATTGCGCATCCGAAGATCTTCCTCTGTATAATCGTATAACCAACGTTGCAGGCAACCTGTTTCACCGACTGTATAGGGAGGGAGCCGGTCCAGGGCTTCCTGCAGTTTGTAAATAAATGGAAAATCTTCTGTGTTCATTAAAATTCGGTTGGCTGCAATGACATTGGAGAACAATTCTTTTACCATTTGGACGTCTGCGGTGGACCCCATGCAAAGAAACAGGGGAACTGATAACAGACCGGTTGCATCATCCTCCCTGATGTAATATGTGTTCCCGTAAGACATAGAAGGGACCGGTACCATCCATCCGTATACGGGATCTTCCATAAGGGAGGTCAGGTAGAAACGGGCGGCTTCTTTCAGCACGGGGTATATGGTTTTCAGATGGTCAATGTCCAGGGTATAGAGGTAATAGTCCCATAAGGGACCACACAACCAGCCTCCTCCTGTATTGTAGGCACTCCAGGCGGCATTATGTCCAGGAGCGGTATAACCCCATGGATTGGTGCGGGCGTGAACCGTCCAGCCCGGGGCGTTATAGTATTCGGCGGCGGTGTGTTTTCCTTTTTCTGACAGCCAGGCAGTAAAATCTGCAAGCGGTTGGTGAAACTCGGCCAAATTGGTGCTTAATGCCGGCCAGAAATTCATTTGCAAATGCATATTCAGATCGTAGGCCCCGTCCCAGGGAGTCTGAATGTCAGGGGTCCACAAACCCTGCAAATTCGGGGGAAGCGATCCGGGACGTGTGGCAGCAATCAGCAGGTACCTTCCCAGTTGAAAATACAGATCCGAAGAATCGGGAAGTTGCAGGGTTACCCGGTGATAAAAATGCTGGTAAGCGTCAATATGATCTTTTTTAAGAGCGGGATACGCTTTTAAAGCAGCCCTGCGTGCCAGGGAATCGGCACGG
>JBAZHT010000037.1:0-17720 GCA_041652255.1 Bacteroidales bacterium | reverse complement strand
CAGGTAGAAAATCTGCCCTTTTTGAGGATGAACCGGGGTTTTTTGCCGATCCATCCTCATGGAAGCCCCTTTTTGAGGATGAACCGGGGTTTTTTGCCGATCCATCCTCATAGAAGCTCCTTTTTGAGGATGAACCGAGGTTTTTTGCCGATCCATCCTCATGGAAGCCCCTTTTTGAGGATGAACCGGGGTTTTTTGCCGATCCATCCTCATGGAAGCCCCTTTTTGAGGATGAACCGGGGTTTTTTGCCGATCCATCCTCATGGAAGCCCCTTTTTGAGGATGAACCGGGGGCTTTTTTCCAATTCGTCCTGCCAAGCTGTCGCAAATCAATTTGGTGCAGCGAAGCTGCGCCTTATCAATGCGCAAAATGCATTTTGCGCACCACATTGAAGGCCCCTGGTCTGTTGTTTGAAAAGAAGTACTCCAAGATACATGACCGCAATAAGTTGTGATGTCTTGAGCTGCTCCATTTTCAGGTCGCTGTTACCAAACGATAAGGGGAGCCTAGGCTTATTATGAGTAATTCCCGTTCTTTATGGTACAGCGACTACCCTATCAAAGAGGTGGGACTTCTTGCACCAGCGCCTTCTTGCGCCAGGGACTTCCTAAGTCAAATGCGTTTTAGCCGCTTCCGCCTGTTTGAGGTTCGACCCGCAGCTGTCAGGGGCCGGGTGGGAAAGAAGACCCGCAGCTGTCAAGGGCCGGGAGGGAAAGAAGACCCACAGCTGTCAGGGGCCGGATAGGAAAGAAGACCCACAGCAAGAAGTTGTTATGGGGAAAAAAAGAGGATGACCACTGCGGCCATCCTCTTCTCTGTAAGGTGAGAGGTTAAAATGTAAGGTGAGAGGTTAAAATGTAAGGTGAGAGGTTAAAATGTAAGGTGAGAGGTTAAAAGGGTTTAACGGTATTTAGCAAATTCTATGTCTTTAGCAGCTTTTTTAGCAAAAGCAGGAACTTTGTTGATTTCTTCCATCAACTCATTTACTTTAGAGGCTTGTCCGCGACGGGCGGCAATAACTGCTTTAAGATAGGTGGTTTTCATGCAAACACATTCTGATAAAGCTTCTTCAGCTTTGTTCAGGTTGCCATTAAGCAATTGGGCCAGGGCTGCATTCATGTGTTTTTCGCCATCCAGTTTTGCCAAAGCTTCTTTGTACTTTCCGTTCAGAATATCAATGGCTCCCTGGTTGCATTTGGCTGTTTTACATCCTGATTTTGCAAACAGATCATAAGCTTTGTCAAAGTTGCCTTTACGCATTTCAATAACACCCAGGTTATTGGCTACGATGGGGTTGGAAGCATCGCATTGGGCAAGGGCAGAAGCGGCTTCATTCACTTTGTTTGCATTAATGTAAGCAACGGCCAGGTTGTTACGGCCTCTGGCGGAATTGCATTTATCTACTGCTTTTTTGTACAGTGCGATCTTGGTATCGTTATCGTTAGTCAGGGTGGCTGCATACAACAAGGCTTCTTCATTCATGGCATCCATATTGTTGGCAGTCATCTCAATTAATTCCTCATCGGAATAGTTTACAAACTCAACGTTGGCAATCAGACGTGCACGGCGCAATTCGGGTAATATTTTCTCTTCAAGGGTTTTGTAAACAGCCGACATGTTCCGGATCTCACGTTCACGAATCACGGGGTCTGAGTACATGGATAAAACACGCAGGATCAATTCTTTGTCACCCAGATCAGTTTTGCTAACCAGCTCCTGGAATCCTTCCCAGTCTTCTCCTTTGGTCTTCAGGTTCAGAGGACCTTCCGTGGGTAATTTGTCGGTGATCTTCCCAAATGCTTTTTCGGCACTCTTCATACGGTTTTCGGAAAGTTTCTCATTGAAGTCTACCGGGCCTTCGGGAGATGCATATGCAACGATATCGGTTCCTGTAATGCTCCTTCTTTCATCGGCCGGAAGGTTTTTCAGGAATTCCTGAAATCCTTTAATGTCTTCTTTGGTAAGTTCACGGGCACGAACCTGGGCGGAGTTTTTGGCATACATAATGTTGGCCTCTTCCACTTCGTTTAGGATCTTCTGATAATTATCAGGCATGAAAACGGGTTCTCCGTGAAGTTCAACCCATTTGTAGGTAATGTTGGCACCATCGGCAATTTTATAAGCAACCGGCAGTTCCCAGACATTGTCGTTATAAAGAACAGCGCCCCTGAGTTCCAGGTAGGATTTCTCCATGCCTTTCACATAATCAAATTGGATCTTGTGCTGGATCTGATCTCCCGCTACGGGAATCACGTTGTAATTATCCAGTACTTTTTCTCCCTGGAGCCTGAGTGCGGGAGCAGCAGCTTCTCCCCCTTCATAAACCAATACGGGAGTAACTTCCAGCATTGCTTTGGGATGGAAATATCCTTCGGGGAATTTCAATGTGTAACTAACATCGATTTTATCGGCAATCACCTCAAGTAGCTCGGGAGTACATGATTTTTCAACGTCATCGGCGTATTTAACCATGTCCTTGGGGTTGTTACAAGCCATAAGCATCACACCAAAAGCTGCAATGCCCAGAAAGCGCAATAAAGATTTTTTCATAATTAGAATTTTATTATTGGTATTATACGTACAATATCTCTTCTGTCAGTATGTGGAACAGCTTACAAATATAGTACAAAATTTATATCTTTGCAAAGATGGATGTTACAGCAATTAAACAGCGTTTTGAAATAATCGGGACAAGCCCTTTGCTCGATCGTGCCCTGGACATTGCCGCCCAGGTAGCCGCCACGGACCTGTCCGTCCTGGTTACCGGAGAAACCGGAGTGGGAAAGGAGTTTATACCCAAGATCATACATGTTAACAGTGCCCGCAAGCACGGGAATTATTTTGCCGTAAACTGCGGGGCTATACCGGAAGGAACCATAGATTCCGAATTATTCGGACACCGCAAAGGATCCTTTACCGGAGCCCATGAAGACCGTATGGGGTACTTCGAGGTCGCCGATGGAGGCACTCTTTTTCTTGACGAGGTTGCCGAGTTGCCCCTCTCCACCCAGGTGCGTTTATTGAGAGCCCTGGAAACCGGGGAATTTATAAGGGTAGGATCGTCCCAGGTCCAGAAAACCGATGTGCGCGTGATCGCCGCCACGAACATCAACCTGCCCCACGCGATCAAAGCCGGCAAATTCAGGGAAGACCTGTATTACCGCCTGAACACCGTGCCCATCATGGTGCCCGCCCTGAGGGAACGTCCCGGTGACATCCACCTGCTGTTCCGCAAATTCGCAGCCGATTTTGCCGAGAAGTACAAAATGCCCGTCATCCGCCTGAACGACCAGGCCCGCAACCTGCTGGAGCATTACCGCTGGCCCGGCAACGTACGCCAGTTGAAAAACGTGGCCGAACAATTGAGCGTACTGGAACAGAATAGACTTGTAAGCGCCGAGTCGTTGCAACATTACCTGCCCCTTGACAGCCCGCTTCATCTGCCTGTGGTATACAACTCGGAAAAAACAGGCTCCGACGATTTTCTTTCGGAAAGGGATATTTTGTACAAGATATTATTCCAGTTAAGGGCCGAAATGGACGAAATGAAACAAAAACTGGCTGCTCTGGAAGAGCACGGGCCGCTTCCCGTTAAGGGACAAGGAAAAATGCTGCCGCATCCCGTAAACAAACCGTTGGATGAAGAGGAGGAAGAAGTCACCGAAGGGGAGATCCTTCCCCTGGAAGTAGTTGAAGAAAGCCCGGATCTCTCCCTGAACTCACTGGAAAAAGAGCTGATTGTCAGAGTGCTGAGAAAAAATAAAAACCACCGCAAATCCACAGCCAAAGAACTGGGGATCGCAGAACGCACTTTATACCGTAAAATTAAAGAATACGGAATAGAATAAATGAAGAAAATCCTTACTGTTGGAAAACATATTGCTTTGATGGCTATCCCGTTGTTGCTTACACAATGTTGGTGGTATTCCTTTTCCGGAACTTCCATCCACCCCAGCGCCCAAACCATCAGCGTTACTTATATAGAAAACAGGGCGGAACGCATCAACCCCGCCTTAAGCAACCTGCTGACCGAGGCGCTGATGGATAAATACACCAAGCTCACCCCGTTATCGGTAATCACAAGTGACGGGGACTATGCCGTTTCCGGAGAGATCACCGGCTATACCATTGCCCCTATGGCCGTGACTTCAGATGAAGTCGCCTCCATGACACGACTGACGGTTACGGTAAGGATCGTTTTTGAAAACACACTCGATCCAAATGAAAATTTTGACAAAAGCTTTTCGGGGTACGAAGACTTTAATTCTGCTATTTCCTTTGATGCGGCCGAAAGTGCCCTGGTTGATACAATAATTGAAAAAATCGTGGAAGACATTTTTAATGCCACGGTAGCCAATTGGTAAAGTGCAGACAAATGACAGACAAGACGGCCTTTTATGATAAATATTTGAAAGCAACTCCGCAGGAACTGGCCTCGCACGGATACCTCCTTCAGGACATGGTAAGAAGGTATCCCTGGTTTTCACTGGGGCATATGCTTCTGTTCAAATCCCTGTGCGGCCTGGGAGGGGAAGCCTGTCTGTCCGAATCCGAAAAAACCGCCGCCTACGTCTATTCCCGGAGCAAACTCTATTTCATATTGCAGGAAAGCCTTAAGAACAGGGACATCCTTGCCGAGGAGGATTTTTTCGTCCTGGATGAAACCCTGGAAATCGAAAAAGAAGAAACACCTTCCGAACCCGTCCCGGGTCCCGGTCTTAAAAGCAGAAAACCCGAGTTTGTGCTGGAACAATCACAGGAAAGCACCTTTTATCCCGGAGCCGACTATTTTGGCAAAACCGACCTGGCCATGCTGGAACTGGACGTAACCATGTCCGTAGACAGGTTTATTAGCGAGAAACCCCGGTTTACGGAGGTCCTCAAACGTTCCGGAGAGAATATAGACACGCACCTGCAGGATACTTCCCCGGTACTGGAAGATGATGAATTCGTAACCGAAACACTTGCAAGGATCTATGCAGAACAAGGTTACCATAAACTGGCGATTGCCTGTTACGGCAAACTTATTTTGCTATATCCGGAAAAAAGCACTTACTTTGCGTCCCTCGTTCAAGAAATCAAGGAAAAAACAAACACTTAAAATATGTATACAGCAACTGCCATTCTCATAGTTATCGCCAGTATACTGCTGACTCTTGTCGTATTGGTACAGAACTCCAAAGGAGGAGGGCTTGCAGCCAATTTTGCAACAGGTAACAACGCTTTTGGCGTACGTCAAACCGCCGATTTCCTGGAAAAAGCTACCTGGACACTGGCTATTGCCATATTGGTACTCTGTCTGTTGGGAACCACATTTATATCTACCGGAAGGAACAGAAAAAACTCGGACCTGGAACAGCGTCTGGAAGAGACCCAACAACCCGCCGGACTTCCCCAATTCCCCACGGGAAGCGAAGATGCACAGCCACTGCTCCCCACAGAATAAAACATTATGTATTCTTCTTTTCAAAAACACGTCCTGAAAGAACTGACGGAGATTCGTGAAGCCGGATTGTATAAGGAAGAAAGAATCATTACATCACCCCAGGGATCTTCCATATCCGTCAAAGAAAGCAGCGTACTCAACTTTTGTGCGAACAATTACCTGGGATTGTCCAATCATCCCCAGCTGGTCAAAGCTGCCGCAGAGGCACTTAAAAACCGCGGGTACGGCATGTCCAGTGTCCGGTTTATATGTGGTACACAGGATCTGCACAAAGAACTGGAAAATACCATTTCCCGGTTTTTCGGAACCGAAGACACCATTCTCTACGCATCCTGTTTTGACGCCAACGGAGGTTTGTTTGAACCCCTGCTGGGAGAAGAAGACGCCATCATCTCGGATGCCCTTAACCACGCTTCCATCATAGACGGCGTCCGTTTGTGCAAGGCAAAAAGGTACCGTTATGCCAATGCCAATATGGAAGACCTGGAAAAATGCCTGAAAGAGGCTCAGGAACAGAGGTTTCGCCTGATCATCACCGACGGGGTGTTTTCCATGGACGGAAACGTTGCCCCTGTTGACAAGATCTATGAATTGGCTCAAAAATACGATGCCATGGTCGTGGTGGATGAATCACATTCGGCCGGAGTAGTAGGTCATACGGGACGCGGAACTACCGAACTATATAACCTGAAAGGCAAAATTGAAATACTGACAGGAACTCTGGGCAAAGCCTTCGGAGGAGCCATCGGAGGATTTACCACCGGTAAGCGTGAAATAATTGAATTGCTCCGGCAACGTTCACGTCCTTACCTGTTCTCCAATTCCATACCGCCCATGGTGGCAGCTGCCGGCATAGCCGCTTTCAACCTTTTGGACAGGGACAACAGCCTGCAGGACAAACTCCATTCCAATACGGATTATTTTGTTCAGAAAATGCAGGAAGCCGGGTTTGATATCAAACCTACGCAAAGTGCCATATGTGCCGTAATGTTTTACGATGCCCGTCTGGCACAGGAATTCGCAAGGGCGTTGCAAATGGAAGGCATTTATGTGACCGGATTTTCATTCCCGGTAGTACCAAAAGGAGAGGCCCGTATCCGCGTTCAGATCTCTGCGGCACACGAGCCTCGTCAACTGGATGACTGCATTCAGGCCTTTTGCAAGGTAGGCAAAAAGATGCAGGTCATTCGGAACGGATAAGTCATTCGGAACGGATAATATTCACTTTCCTGGAACGCGATACGCCAAACTCGTGATAAACGGGTTTGCGGACGATGACTACCTGGTCGGAAGGCAGATACAGCAGCAATGACCCGGTATTTCCCCGCCACGGATCTTCCCGGTTCACCTCCACAGCGTTCAGTGTTAATACATTGCCATCCAGCCGGAAATCCGGCTTGGTGGCCTCTGCCTCCAACTCGGCCCGGTGCTCGGAACTTCCGAAGGAACGGGATTTCACCAGGAGAGAAGGAATCTCTTCGTTGGACTGCCGTACCAGGGTCAGGTGCGGAAAAAACACCAGGTTCAGGTCTTCGCGTTTTCCTTCCAGCCAACCCAGGTTGTAATGGGAGTTGTTGGCTTCAAGCCAGTAACGTTCAAAAAGAAAATCGTTGTCCGCTTCAAATTCAACGTATAACGTGTCTGACGTCAATTCCAGGGGAACGGTTTCCTGGAAACGGGCATCGTGTCTGAAATTCCCAAAGTTGAATGAACAAAGGACCAGGAATCCGATGAACGAAACCAGCCAGGTGAAAAACAGGGTCGGGCCTATCCATTTTTGTCCTTTTATGTTGAAGACCAGGACCGATCCCAGATGAATGAATCCAATGACCGGGATCAATAGGACCAGTGTCAGGAACAATTTGAACAAGAACGGGTTCACAGTGATAGACACCAGATCGGGGAGCGCAGTGGGGATTACATTCAGGAAAAATCCCGTAGCCGTGAAGGCCACTATAAGGCTTATCAATACAGCCGTACTTGTCACCAGGAAAAACAAACCCACAATTACGGCAACCACCCGGCCCAGAACATACCAGCCCCTGTTGCCTTCGTTATGTCCGCTGCGGGATTCATACCTGTAGCGGGGAGCATGGGAAGGAGCCGAATGCTGTACACCACGGGCCGAAAGGGGAGCACCCCGCATGGCATATTTTTCTTCAACCGAACGGGCCGGAGGTATCACAATCCAGAGTATTACATAAATAACAACAAATATCCAGGGGAAGTTAAATACCAACGGTCCCCAGTGATGCATGTTTGAAAAAACATGTATACCGGAAGGAACAAAAAACAAAACGGCAAAGAGGATCCGGATCAGGACCACTTCAATGTTAAAATAAGCGGCCAGACCGGAGCAAACACCACCTATTACCTTGTGGTCCACATCCCGGTACAAGCGTTTGGCGGCTTTGGGAAGGGGACTTCCTGTAAATGCGTCCCCGGACGGGTCTCCCCCTTCTTCTTCAATGACTTCCGGTGGTCCCATAATATCCAGGACCGCATCTACATCGGCTTTGGAAACCACGCGGGCACCCGGCCCGGTGCGTTCGCCCAACAACTCGGCAATGCGTTCCTCAATGCCGTCTACGATCTCCGAACCGCCTTCTTTTCCGGCATAGTACCGGTGCAGGTGGTCCAGGTATACTTTAAGGACGTTGAATGCGTCTTCTGCCAGCGTAAAGGGCATTTTGTTAATGCTTACTTTGATAACCTTTTTCATTTTCTCAGAATGTCAAGAGTTTCCACAATTTCTTTCCAGGCTTTGTCCATTTCCTGCAATACTTCACGGCCTTTATCGGTAAGTGTATAGTACTTACGGGGAGGGCCCTGGGTGGATTCTTCCCAGCGGTATGCTAAAAGTCCCTGGTTTTTCTGACGGGTAAGCAGGGGATACAAAGTGCCTTCCACAACAATGATATGGGCGTCTTTCAATTTGTTGATCAATTCAGAGGCGTACGCATCATTCTTATCCAATACGCTTAGAATGCAATATTCAAGCACTCCTCTGCGCATCTGCGACTTAATGTTTTCAATATTATTTTCAGTCATAACAGCAATCTTTAAGTTCATATACAAAAGGACTAACGGCGTCCGCTATAGCGGCGCAGGTTTTCTGCTGTAACAGGAAGTCCTCTCATTTCCAGCTTTTCAGAAGCCGTTCGAGCCATGGGGACGGCTATCCATAAAATAATGTATACCCAGAAGCCCACACTCCCCAGGAACAATGTACCTACGGCCAGGACGCGGGTTAAAACCGGGTCACAGTTGAAATAAGCTGCCAGACCACTGCAGACACCACCGACCATGGTATCGTCCGGATCACGGTACAGGCGCTTGCGCGGTTTCTCGCCGGTCCCGTCATACCTTTCGTACCGGGTGTGATTGGAGCGCCGGCGTGATTTACCGGTTTCTTCTCCGGCTTCCTTCCGGGTGCCGGATTCGTTGGGATAGCCCAGTTGTGAGATCACGCGTTCCACAACGTCCAGTGTCACCACTTCGCTTTTTCCTTTGGTATATTCGTAAAAAAGTTCGGCGATTCGCTGTTCCACATCTTCCATGACCTCGGGTGCTTCGGGGCTTTCCATTTCGTTGCGGAAACGCTCCAGATACAGGTCAAGTCTCTGATATGCATCTTCTTCAATAACAAAGCTGCTTCCGCCAATGCCAACATTCATTACTTTTTTCATAGTTTTTTCTTCAGTAAGTGTGTTTCATTAGAATTTTACGGTACAAAGATATATAAAATTTTTGATACCTTGTATCGCAAGGTACTAAAATAATTAAAAAAAGATTCAAAAAATACAGATTCAATTATCTTTGTATGGATATATGGAAAGCATAAAAGAGATATTTAAAATTGGGAACGGCCCGTCAAGTTCCCATACCATGGCTCCCCGCAGGGCTGCGCTTGATTTTGCCGGCCGGAATCCCGGGGCGACCCGTTTTTCGGTGACTTTATACGGGAGCCTGGCAGCTACCGGCAAAGGCCATTTTACCGACAAAGCGCTTGAAGATGCTTTCAGCCCCAAACCGGTAGAGATCATCTGGGATCGTACAACCGTTTTAAAACAACACCCCAACGGCATTGAATTCAGAGCCCTGGACAACAACGGAAAGATACTGGATACAAGGCTTACCTTCAGCATCGGCGGGGGAGATCTGTCCGACACAGGAAAACGATCCGACCGAAAAGTGATCTACCCGTTGAATACAATGTCAGAGATTCTCCCTTATTGCCGGAAAAACGGGATCCATTTCTGGGAATACGTAAAAATGTATGAAGAACCGGATATCTGGGATTACCTGGAACAGGTCTGGCAGACCATGAAAGAAGCCATTCACCGGGGTCTTGAAAACGAAGGCGTTTTACCGGGCCCGTTGCATCTGGCCCGGAGAGCCGCTTCTTTTTACATCAAGGCACAGGGATACAAAGGTTCCATGCAACGGCGTGCCATGGCTTTTTCCTATGCCCTGGCCGTTGCAGAAGAAAATGCCGCGGGATCGGTCATCGTAACAGCTCCCACGTGCGGCAGTTGCGGAGTGATTCCCGCCGTTCTGTATTTAAACCAGACCTCCTACAATTTTCCGGACAAGAGGATCATTCATGCCCTGGCAACCGCCGGTCTGATAGGGACACTCATCAAAAGCAACGCTTCCATTTCGGGTGCCGAGGTGGGGTGCCAGGGAGAGATCGGCTCTGCCTGTTCCATGTCAGCCGCTGCCGCCGTGCAACTTTTTGGTGGAAGCATAGCCCAGGCCGAGTATGCCGCCGCCATAGGCATGGAGCATTTCCTGGGACTGACCTGCGACCCGGTTTGCGGCCTGGTGCAGATTCCTTGTATTGAAAGAAACGCATTCGGTGCCACACGGGCTATTGATGCCAATATGTATGCCCTGCTCTCCGACGGAACACACCGCATAGGATTTGACACAGTCATAGAGGCCATGAAACGTACGGGCCACGATCTGCCTTCACTGTATAAAGAAACATCAGAAGGCGGACTGGCTGTTGTGTCCAATCAATGATTTTTTGTACATTTACACAAGACAATCACATTAAAAATTACCAAATTATTATGAGTCAAGTAGTAACAGACGACAATTTCAACACGGTGGTTTTACAATCAACCGTTCCGGTATTGGTGGATTTTTGGGCTGCCTGGTGCGGTCCCTGCCGCCAGATATCACCCATAGTGGATGAACTCTCACAGGAAATGGGGGATAAGATCCTGGTTTGTAAATGCGATGTGGATGAAGCCACGGAAATTCCCGCACGCTATATGATCCGAAGTATTCCCACCTTGTTGTTCTTTAAAAACGGGGAACTGGTCCACAAAATTGTCGGTGCTACAAATAAACATACTATAGAAGAAAAACTGAAATCATTGCTAAACGGATCATTATGAAAAAACATTTGATTGTTTTAACACTTATGCTGTGCTTTGGTACGGCAGCGTTGGCCCAGGGAAGTTTTGTCGTGAAGGCAGGGTTGAATTTCAACACCCTTCAGGACATCAAGGTTAATAATGTAGATCAGGCCTGGAATGCCCAGACAGGGTTTCATGCCGGTATAGGGGCCCAATACAGAATTCCCCTGATAGGACTGTCTTTTCAGCCGGAATTGCTTTACAGCCGCATGCGCACCGACATAACTGGTTCGGTAGGCGACCATTCTTACGGATTCCGTCTGGATTACCTGGAAGTTCCGTTGAACATTCAATGGGGGATCAACATCTTGTTTTTAAGGCCTTATATTTTTGCATCCCCTTATGTAAGGTATGCATTGGCCAAAGGAGATTGGTTGGCAGACGTGCCCTGGGAAGACATCAACCGGTTTGACTACGGACTGAGCCTGGGTGCGGGGATTGAGATCTGGAAATTCCAGGTTTCCGGAAAATACAGCTGGAGCTTTGGCCAACTGGCACACGGCGGATCACTCCACATAGATTCCGATGACTGGCAGCTGGATGATGCCAATTTCAGGGGATTTGAATTATCCGTAGCTTTTCTCTTCTGAAAGACAATGTATGAAACCGAACGGATCCGGCAGTTTTTGGGAGACCACTGGAAGGATTTCCGGGAGATCCTGAAAACTGCCCTGGATTCTCCGTATGCATACCTTTCTTCCCTGGATGCATACATCTTTGACAAACCCGGGAAACAATTGCGTCCGGCTTTGGTTTTATGTACCGCAGGAATATGCGGTACGCCCGGACCGTTGAGTCATGCCGTGGCAGCCGTCGCCGAGATGATCCACACGGCCACACTCCTTCACGACGATGTGGCCGATAATGCCGAAACCCGCCGGGGCATGAAAAGTGTTCAAAAACAATTCGGGCCGGCAGCCTCCATTCTTTTGGGAGATTACTGGTTTGCCAGGGCTTTCCGTGTTTTGGTGGATTACGACGGATTGCACCTTCTTCCCCTGTATGCAGAGGCCATTCAGGCCCTCAGCGAAGGAGAGATCCTGCAGCTGGAAAAAGGCCGCACACTGGATATCTCTTTGAATGAATATTATTCGGTGTGCGAAAAAAAGACAGCGTCCTTATTCCGTACATCCATGATCTCAGGGGCCCTGTCCGTTCCCGAAAAGGAGCTATCGGAAACGTACCTGCCTGTCATAGAAAAAGCGGCCTACCATATGGGAATGGCTTTCCAGATCAACGACGATATAATGGATTATTGCCCGGTTGCCGAATCGGGCAAACCGTGTTACCAGGATATTGCCGAGTCCAAGATCACCCTGCCCCTTCTGGGGGCGTTGGCCAACGCCGGGGAAGAAACGTTCCGTCCGCAGGTGGCTGCATGGATCCGCAGGGTGGAAAAAGAAGACCGGGAAGCGCTGTCCCAAATAACAGCCTTTGTCAGAACATACGACGGGCTTGAGTATGCCCGTAAAGTCCGGCTTCATCACAATGTAAAAACGCAGGAGCAACTCAAATCTCTTCCTCCTTCGCAGTGGCGGGATTGCCTGTTGAAAATCTCAGGTACGTGATGGGTTTTCCCTCTTCCAGAAATTGATTTTCGTAAAATGTCCTGACCGTCAGCAAGGGGTCCTCTGCCAATCTGATTTTATTGTTGTATATGTCGGGATCCGCTTCCAACAAAGTCATGTCTGACCGGGTTTCCACAATTTTCCGGGTATAAACGTGCAGTTCCCGGCTGTCTGTCTTTAAATGTATTACGGCATCAGAAGCCAGAAACGACAGATACCGGTTCAGAAAACAGGGAGATGTCAGCCGTTTGTTTTCTTTGCGCGGCTGTGGGTCGGGAAACGTGATCCATACCTGTGACACCTCCCCGGGCGCAAAAAAACTTTCAATCAATTCAATACGCGTACGGATAAAAGCTACGTTTTCCAGCTTTTCTTCCAGAGCCGTTTTCGCCCCGCGCCACAGGCGGGCTCCTTTTACATCAATACCTATATAATTTACGGATTTATTAAGCCGGGCCAGGGCCAGGGTATATTCGCCCTTGCCGCACCCCAGTTCCAGGACCAGAGGATTCTCATTTCTAAAAACCTGTTCATTCCAGGAACCTTTCAGCGGGTAGTCCTTATGGTACACTTCCTCAAATGAAGCCTGAAAAAGATTGGGAAATGTTTCGTTTTCCCGGAACCTGCGGATTTTATCTTTGCCCATATGCGGTTTCTTTCATCAGTACTCCTATCAAAACCACTCCCTGTAATGTTTTTTCCGGCATATTGTGTGCAATGCGCCAGGGATAAACAGAAGCATTAGTACGGAATCCTATAGAATCCAAAGGGAATCGATAGTCCAGAAAAAGGCCGGAAGGCAGTGCCTTTTCCGGGATCAAGGGAAACCATAATGTGTCTCTGGCTCCCGGGTGTGTAACCACTACGGACAGGTAAGAATAAGAGAAATCCTGTGTAACCCGTACATCCAGCCAGGCGTGGTACAAAGAAGTTGTATCCGGGATAGCAAGAGCCAGTTCCAGGTTGTTGTATTTATTCCAGAGGGCATCGGCAAGATAAAGCTGCTGCTGACTTGCGGAAGGAGAAGAGCAGGATGAGGATGCCAAAAGAAAGATCCACAAAAAAGGGAAATGGATCTTACGATTTCTTAGGTCCATTTTTCCGGCGGTTGTTTTTCCTGTGTTTGTTTTTTTGTTTTTTGTCAAAACGGGTAATGCTCTCTTCCCCTGCGGCTGATTTGAAGCCGTTTTGTTCTCCGTTGGTAAGTGGTTTGTCATACAGGGAAGCCACTTTGATCCCCTGCCTGTTGGCAGCGAGCATTTCCCGGACCTTTTTTGCGGTGACCGGCTGCATGTCACTCATACTGTGAGGATCCCGGCTGAACCACATGGTTCCTTTCAATACATCCGTTTTTACCAGGTAAACGGGTCCGTCCGTAGTTTCTATTGGCTCCGTAACTTCTGGAATATTTTTTATAGCATCCATATAAACGGGCGTTTCGTAATCTATACAGCATTTAAGCTTAGAACACTGTCCGGCCAGTTTCTGGGGATTCAGGGAAAGGTCCTGGATCCTTGCCGACTGTGTGGTGACGGAATTAAAATCCGCCATCCAGCGGCTGCAGCATAATTCCTGGCCGCAGACCCCCAGACCGCCTATCAACCCGGCTTCTTGTCGGGCCCCGAACTGCTTCATTTCTATACGAATGCAAAATTCAGAAGCAAAGAGTCTGATCAGCTTCCTGAAATCCACCCTCTCATCGGCTATGTAATAAAAAATGGCTTTGGTGCCGTCTCCCTGGAATTCCACGTCACCGATCTTCATTTGCAAACCTTCGGCAGCGGCAATCTGCCGTGCCCGCATCATTACATAGTGTTCCCGGGCAATGGCTTCCTGCCATTTTTCCAGGTCCAGCAACTTGGCTTTTCGGTAAATTTTTCTGAATTCGTATGTTTCGGGATTCAGCTTGTGGCGTTTCATCTGTTTTAAAACCAGGGGGCCGGCCAGGTCCACCAGTCCAATGTCATGACCTGTGGTTGCCTCTACCGCCACAATGTCCCCGACTTTTAAAGTCGTATTGGAAGCATTCCGGTAAAATCCTTTATGTGTGTTTTTAAAACGAACTTCAAAAATATCGGTGTATTGTTGTGGGTCAAGCCCCTCCAGCCAATTGTAAGTTGCCAGTTTGCAGGTGCTGTAATTCATGGTGCATTTCAGATCTCCCATAGGAGTCCGTTCCACCAGGCATCCGCGTGAACAATCGTGTTTTATGTTGTTTTCTTCCATTATTTCAAAGACTATCTCTGCAAAGATAGAAAAAAGTCAAACGCCAGCGAGCAGAACAAAGGCCTCGCATTGACATTGCGCTCCAGTTGCTCCAGGGAGGTATTCAGCCGGAGGTATATCTTTTGAAAAAAGACACCTCCCATTCGGTTGGCATAACGCGCAGCCGCGGTTTCCGCCGGCTTGTCCAGGAAGGCCAATTGAGGCACTCCCAGGAATATCATGTAATACTGACGCAGGATCTGCAGGGAATCGGTCAGGAAGGCCTTTTGGGATTCCCTTCCCCGGGAGGCCATATCCTCGGCCCACTCCAGTATTTCCGAAGGTTTCCCGGAAAAACACAGGTCCAGCAGTTTTTGCAGCAACGCGTAAGATTGGGCAGAAACCGGCCTGCGCTCTTTCGGGGGCACCTGCACATGCATGCACCGGCTGCGGATGGTAGGAAGTAACTGGTCCGGCCGGTGACTGACCAGCAAAAAATAGGTACCCGGAGAGGGTTCTTCCAGGATCTTGAGCAGTTTATTGGATGCGGAAATGTTCATACGCTCCGGTAGCCATATGATCATAACCCGGGCCCCTCCTTCAAACGATTTGAACTGAAGTTTCCGGATAATTTTTTCGGCTTCTGCCGTTCCTATAGCGCCCTGTTTGTTTTCAATGTCCAGTTTTTCGTACCATTCCTGTTCTGTAATGCCCGGATTGTCCAGAAACGCCTGTCGCCAGAGGTCAATGAAATCATCTGTAACGGGCATGCGGGAAGCAGACGCGCCTTTGCCCCGGTTAACGGGAACGACAAAATGCAGGTCCGGATGTATCCCGTTTTGGGTTTTCCGGCAGGAAGGACAGGTTCCGCAGGCCTGTCCGTCTTCCTTCCTTTGGGTACAGAGTATGTATTTAGCCAGAGAGAGGGCTTGCGGTAAAGCACCGGAGCCCTCTTCTCCACTAAACAATATAGCGTGAGACAACGTGTCTATTCGCACTTCAATTCGGTTTTGATCTTGTATTCCGCTATGGATTTAAAATTGGGGTCGTTCAGGATCTTGTTGTAATAGGTACACGCATTGGCTTTGTCTCCCAATCCTTCGTATACTACAGCCAGGCGGTAAAAAGTGGTGTTGATATCCTTTGCCTGAGGATCGCTTTTCATGACTTTTTCCCAGGCGGTCAGGGCTTCCGGGAAACGTTTCAGTTCCATTGCAGCCAGACCAAGTAGTTTGTTGGATTGCGCATTGTCAACATACTGGATGGCCTTTGAAGAAGCTTCATAAACCTGTTCCCAGTCCTTGTTTTTTTGTGCATTGACGGCTTTCCTTAAAAAGATGGAAGCTGAAAGACGTTGGGCATTCGCTTCCTGTCCAAACTCCGCCGCCTTGTCCAGGGCTGCCAGGGCTTCATCTTCCAGGCCTTTGTTGGCAGAAGCCTGTCCCAGGCGCAGGTAAGCCACGCCGTTTGAAGGATCAAACTCCAGTGATTTTGTGTAATTTTCTATGGCCAGGGTAAAATCTTTTTTCCCGAAAGCATCGTTGGCAATGATGTAATATATCTTGGATTTCAGATCTGTAACTTCTTCCGGAATACCGGATGCATCACCATAAGCCAGGGCTGTTTCAACGGCTTTGTCCAGGACAGGCAGGGAAGCGGCGCCGTCTCCGTTGGCAGCCATTTCCTTGGCCTGACGCAGATAGAGCTGAGGAATCAGGTTTTTGCAATCCGTAACAACGGATGCGCCTTCTTCACCCAGGGTGGCTCCCAGGTCAAGGGCCTTGTTAAGCTGTTCTATGGCGTTTGAATAATTGCCTTCCTGTGCGGCAGTTGCTCCCAGATTGTAAGCCTCAATGGCAGCGTTGAGGTCCTGTGCCTGCATGAAACCCGCACAGGCGATTAAAAGCACGACAGTGGCGCAAAAAGTTTTAAATCTTTCCATTGTTTCGTATTTATAGAGTTAACGATTGTCTTAAGCGAACAAAAATAAAGCTTTTTTTTTACCTTTGCAATTACTTGATACATAAATTGTGCCGTATGAAAATGCGTTGTCTGCCTTTGTTGATTTTGTTTTTTTTGTTTTCCGCGGCAGCTTCGGCTTTAACCCCCTCTGCTTCTGCCGTACACAGGGACAGCCGGTTTCGCACCGGACAACTTCCCAACGGTCTTACCTATTATATACGGATAAACGACCTTCCAAAAGGTCAGATGCATTTTTTACTGGTCCAAAAACCGGACAGAACCCCGCTTTTCAAACAGGTCCTGACTGCTCCGGCAACTGCCGGGGAAGGCGTTGCACTGCTGGTACGTGCCTTACGCGAACAGCACATCACCACGCCCGGAAAATACAGGCCACATCTTCAGGGTGTTATATTGGTCGGTGCTTTCAATCCCGATTCGGTTGAAATCATGCTTCGTCAGGAACTGGGAACACTTCCTGCCTCGGTGGACGTGATGCAGGCCCAGGAAGTCCCGCAGGGGATCGATTCCGCCCTGGCGGCGAAATCTTACTCGGCAAAACCCCTTCCCCCGTTTCTCCAGGACGGGTACCCGCGTGTGGAGATCGCTTTTGCACTGCCGTCCCTGCCGCGGGAGATCCGTGCCGGCAGCGAATATTTTATTATGGATTTCATGCGGTATGTTACCCGTTATGCCGCTTCAGCATTCCTGGAACCGCCGGCTTGTGTGACAGCCGGGGATCACCTGGTCTGGGCTTCAAGCATCCACCCGGACAGCCTTACCCGGGCTTTTTGTGATCTCTCGGGTGCCTGCCTGCGCCTGGCACGTGAAGGAGTTTCCCCGGAATTGTTCAACCTGGCCCGGGAAGATTACATCATGCGGGAAACGTTGTTGTATGAAAACAGGGATGCCCGCACCAATGATTATTACACCCAATCCTGTATAGAGCACTTCTTTGAAGGGACACCGGTCCCGTCTGCTTTGTGGAGGTATGGTTTTGCAACCGAAATGACTTCTTACGTGACCTGCGACCATGTAAACGGTTACGTTAAGAACGTTTTATTATCCGCGGCTCCGGAAATTACCCTTTACAAAACTTCCGGTCCGGCTGA
>JBAZHT010000036.1:0-17771 GCA_041652255.1 Bacteroidales bacterium | reverse complement strand
ATGGGAGTATGATTTCCAAAATAGTACTATTGAAAGTATAAGCCAGTTCCCCCTGACAGAATTTCATCCCGTAACCTCTCACCCGTTGGGAAATGTTTCCAAAACGGAATACAATCCCGTTACCGGTAAAATATACGCAGCCATCAATTATCCCGGTATCATTTCACAAATTGCTGAAATTGATGTGGCTACCGGAAAGCGCAGGAAACTGGCCACCCTGGATTCTCCCAATTTGTATTATTCCACGCATTTGACTTACAATGCGGAAGATGAAAAGATCTACATATCCGAACACAACAACAATTACCGGAATCTGGTGGAAATTGATGTAAAAACGGGGCGAAAAAAGGTAATCAACAAACTAACCCGTACGGGAGATCTGGTATTTAATCCGAAAGACAAATCCTTATGGGGTGTTCAAAACGATAACGGGTACTCCATTCTGGTAAAAATGCCGCCGCCTTATGACAAAACGCTTCCCGTCTTTTCGGCTCCTTTCGGAAAAGTGCTTTTTGATCTGGATATTTCTAATTCGGGCAGTTTGCTGTCGGCTTCTTTGTCGGGGATTCGGGGAGAACAATCTTTGGTACTCTTTGATCTGGAGGCCCTGGATGCCGGGAAATCCGGGTACCGGACAATAGCTGAATTCCAGGACAATACGCTAACCCAGTTCCGATTTTCTTCAGATGACAGTTCTTTGATAGGAACCTCTTATTATACGGGAGTTTCCAACGTCTGGAGGATCAATCTGGAAGACGAACAGATGGAATTGCTTTCCAATACGGAAACGGGGTTTTTTATGCCGTTGCAGATCCGGGATGATTCGTTGCTTGTGCTGAAATACGAAAGGGACGGAATGGTTCCGGGGATCATTCCCTTTAAGGTACTGGAAGATGCCAACGCCATTGAGTTCCTGGGCAACATGGTTCACCGGGCGCACCCGCAGGTGGAAGAATGGTCCCTGCCTCCCGCCTCGGCTTTGGAAGGCGTAAATGATTCCATCATTGAAAAGCCTTACAAACCCATCAAAGAGATGAAGATCGCCGGGGCATATCCCGACATTGCCGGATTCAAAAACACAGTAGCATTGGGGTACCGGCTCAATTGGAGGGATCCGGTAGGGGTAAGTAACATTAACCTTTTCCTGGCCGTTTCACCCTGGAGTTCTTACGGATTGGAGCAAAAATTTCATGCCATGCTGGAATGGAATTTTTGGAATTGGCGGTTAAAGGCCAATTACAACCCCACGCATTTCTATGATATTTTCGGACCCACAAAACGAAGCCGTGCCGGGTATTCCGTAGGGGTGGGCTATAAGCGCATGTTTACGTTGAAAAGTCCGCTGAAATATTATGTGGATGCCGCTGTGTTTACTTACGGCATGATGGAAGTGTTGCCGGGATACCAGGAAATTGAGGCGCCTATCAGGAACATGCAGGCAGCCAGCCTGTCTTTTGGGCTTTCCAAATTGCGCAGAACCCTGGGCGGCGAAGACGATGAATTCGGATTTTCCTGGGATATCAGCAGTACCACTTACCTGGCAAAAGGGAAGTTTTATCCTTCATTCATGTCCGATCAGAGCGTCGGTTTTCTGATCCCGTTCATAAGGAACACCAGTTTCTGGATACGCAACAGCATTGGGCAATCCCTTGGAGACCGCACCTCGGCGTTGTCGCATTTCTATTTTGGCGGGTTCGGGAACAACTATGTGGACTGGCAACCGTCGGAGCAATACCGCAACACGCTGTCATTCCCGGGAGCCGAGATAGATGCCCTGCCGGCATACAATTACGTGAAAACCATGGGTGAGTTGAACCTGTTCCCTGTCAGGTTAAGAGGAGTAGGTTTTACCTGGCTGTATCCCACGTATATCCAGCCTTCCCTTTTCGGGACACACCTGATGACCGATTTCGACCGACGGGAACAGATCGCGCACATTTTCAACTGCGGCGGACAGGTAGATATCCAGCTGGTGCTATTTTCCTATTTGAAAACCACGTGGTCCTTCGGGTATGCCAAGATGTTCCGGCCGGGAGAAAAATCAACCAACCAATTCATGTTATCGCTAAAACTGTTAGGAAATTAGGTGCCCATGAACAAACGTTTTCCCGTTCCCACAGTTATTATTTTTGTGCTGATACTGGTAGCCGCATTGCTTACATGGCTGCTTCCGGGGGGAGAATACGTTGATGGGGGTTTTTACCCCGTGAACCAGAAGCCCCAGACATGGCAGGTCTTTACCGCTTTTTACGACGGTTTTGTTAAGCAGGCCGGGATTGTTGTTTTTATTCTTTGTGTGGGTGCTGCTTTTTGGGTGGTAAACGCCACCCGGGCCATAGACAACGGGATCCGCTCTTTTCTTTCTTTTTCACAGAAACTGGAGCGTTTCTCCCCGATGCACCGCATTGGGGTGAACAACCTGGTGATAGGGCTGGTAATGCTGCTTTTCAGTCTTTTTGGCGCAGTCTTTGGCATGAGCGAGGAGACCATTGCTTTTACGGCGCTGATCGTCCCCCTGGCCCTGTCTATGGGGTACGATTCCATTACCGGGGTGTGTATGGTATATGTGGCTGCACACGTAGGTTTTGCCGGTGCCTTCCTGAATCCTTTCACCGTGGGCATAGCGCAGGATCTTTCCGGATTGCCCATTTTTTCGGGCATGGGATACCGCCTGGTATGCTGGGCGGTACTGACAGCGGGAACCATCTTTTTTGTATTGCGTTATGCCAATAAAGTGCGCAAAAATCCAAAATCGTCTCCCATGTGGGAAGAAGACAGCCTGCGCAGGGAGGCGATCCTTGCCGAGTCTGCTGCTGTCGCTGAAGATACAGCCGCACAAAACCGGCCGGGCCGGGGCGCCTGGGCGGCTTTTTTGCTGGTTCTGGGATCGCTGGCAGCTTTTTCCGTTTTTTACCCGGTAACATCCATTACTATGGGATCCCGGGAGTTGTTTGTTCCCGGACTGATCCCTTTCCTGACGGTGGTTTTTGCCTTATGGGGTATTTGGATCCTGGTCTCCCGAAAAAAGTCCGCTCCCAAAACACGCCTGATCCTTCTCTTTGTGGGATTTACGGTGATTTTCCTGGTTGTGGGCGTTTTGGGATACAGTTGGTATATCAGAGAAATTGCAGGTCTGTTCCTGGCCCTGGGCATTTTCAGCGGCATGGCGGCCGGCTATCCGGCCAACACCATTGCAGGAAAACTGATCGAAGGGGCAAAAGATATACTCGGCGCGGCCCTTATTGTGGGCCTGGCGGCGGGGATCGTTGAGATTCTGGAGCAGGGCAGGATCATGGACAGGATACTCTTTGCCATGGCCGGGAGCATGAAATCCATGGGACGGCCGGGCTCTTTGGAGGTGATGTATATGATCCAGACGGTCATTAACACGCTCATTCCCTCTGCCTCGGCAAAAGCGGCCATGACCATGCCCATCATGGCACCTTTCAGCGATCTGGTGGGAGTTTCCCGCCAGGCAACAGTGCTGGCTTTCCAGTTTGGAGACGGCTTTACCAATATGATTACCCCCATTTCCGGGGTATTGCTGGCTGTGTTGGGTATAGCACACGTTCCCTATACCCGGTGGGTCCGATGGGCCTGGCGTTTCATTCTGGCACTGATCCTGGCCGGCGCGTTGCTGCTCATACCTACTCTTTTCGTTTGGTAATGAGGGAATTTGTCAGCAACTTGTTTGTAAATAAGAAAATTAATCCTATCTTTGCAACCCGTTTTACGTAAAGTAAAAATACATAAAGCAAAGATTAACAATACATTATGCCAACAATTCAACAACTAGTTCGTAAAGGAAGGGAACGTGTGGTAGAAAAAAGCAAATCACGCGCATTGGACTCCTGTCCTCAAAGACGCGGTGTTTGTGTACGTGTGTATACCACCACTCCCAAGAAACCGAACTCCGCTATGCGTAAAGTTGCCCGTGTTCGTCTGACCAACCAGAAAGAGGTGAATGCCTACATTCCGGGTGAAGGTCACAACCTTCAGGAGCACTCCATCGTATTGGTACGCGGAGGTCGTGTAAAAGACCTGCCCGGTGTCCGTTACCACGTCCTCAGAGGTGCTTTGGAAACCTCGGGTGTGGAAGGCAGAACACAATCCCGTTCACTTTATGGAGCCAAACGGCCCAAAGTGAAAAAATAATTTAATTGATTAAAAACAAATGAGAAAATCACAGCCTAAAAAGAGGATTCTACTTCCTGATCCCAAGTTCAACGACGTGCTTGTAACCCGTTTTGTGAACAATTTGATGCTTCAGGGAAAGAAGAGTATTGCCTACGGCATTTTTTACGATGCCCTGGATATAGTAGGTGAGAAAATGAAAGATTCTGAGAAGGCTCCTGTAGACATTTGGAAAAAAGCGTTGGAGAACATTACTCCCCAGGTTGAGGTGAAGAGCCGCCGTGTGGGAGGAGCCAACTTCCAGGTGCCTACCGAAGTGCGTCCTGAGCGGAAAATTTCAATAAGCATGAAAAACATGATCAATTACGCCCGGAAACGCTCCGCACATTCCATGGCCGAGAAACTGGCCGCCGAGATCGTTGCTGCTTACAACAGTGAAGGTGCCGCATTCAAGCGTAAAGAAGACATGCACAAAATGGCGGAAGCCAACAAAGCATTTGCACATTTCCGTTTCTAGTACGGAGATTTTTGTCAGCACCTGAAGAATGTCAAGAGATTTAACATATACAAGGAATATTGGCATCATGGCCCATATTGATGCCGGTAAGACCACTACCACCGAACGAATTCTCTATTATACGGGGAAAACCCATAAAATAGGGGAAGTTCACGAGGGGGCGGCTACTATGGATTGGATGGTCCAGGAGCAGGAGAGGGGTATTACCATTACCTCGGCTGCTACCACCGCGTTCTGGAATTGTTGCCGGAACCGTTACCAGATCAATATCATAGACACCCCGGGTCACGTGGATTTTACCGTAGAAGTGGAACGTTCCCTGCGCGTACTGGATAGTGCCGTGGCCACGTTCTGCGCCGTGGGTCGTGTACAACCCCAATCCGAGACTGTCTGGCGTCAGGCCGATAAGTACAAGATCCCAAGGTTGGCCTTTGTCAACAAAATGGACCGGGTGGGAGCCGATTTCTTTGCCGTTATAGAAGAGATTCACGAAAGACTGGGTGCTAATGCCATTCCTATCTGTCTGCCCATAGGTTCCGAGGAATCGTTTCGCGGGATCGTGGACCTGTTGTCCCGTAAGGCTTATATTTATGACAGCAACAGTAAGGACCTGATCAATTTCATAGTGGAAGAAGTTCCGCAGTCCATGCAGGAAGAAGTGGAAGAATGGAGGGGAAAACTTATAGAAGCCGCAGCGGAATTTGACGATTCACTGATGGAGAAGTATTTTGAAGATCCCGGATCCATTACTTCGGAAGAAGCGACCGGAGCTTTGAGAAAAGCTACTTTGGCGTTGAAGATCGTTCCGGTTACATGTGGAACTTCGTTGAAAAACAAGGGAATTCAGTTCCTTTTAGACGCTATTTGCCAATACCTGCCTTCTCCTATGGATATTGATGCCGTGGTCGGCATAAATCCCTATACTCAGAAAAACGAACAAAGAGCTCCTTCTGTGGAAGAACCTTTTTGCGGACTGGTGTTCAAGATCGCTACGGATCCTTTTGTAGGCCGTCTGGCATACATACGGGCTTACTCGGGCAAAATTGAGACGGGAAAGACCATTCTGAACGTCCGTACAGGAAAGCGGGAACGCATTAACCGCCTGTACCAGATGCACTCCAACAAGCAGAATCCTATAGAGTATTTAGAAGCCGGTGACATTGGAAGCGGAATTGGGTTCAAAGACTTGCGTACCGGGGATACCATTTGTGTGGACAAGCATCCTATAGTATTGGAAGCTATCACCTTCCCCGATCCTGTGATTGGACTGGCCGTGGAACCCAAAACCCAGAAAGACCTGGATAAACTGGGCGTGGCCCTTTCAAAACTTGCCGAGGAGGATCCCACCTTCACCGTCCGTACCGATGTGGAAACGGGTCAGACCGTGATCAGCGGCATGGGCGAATTGCATCTGGAAATTATTGTGGATCGCCTGAAACGCGAATTCAACGTAGAGATCAACCAGGGCGCTCCCCAGGTGAATTACCGGGAAACCATACAAGGAACCGTTTCTCACCGTGAAGTATTCAAAAAGCAAACAGGAGGGCGCGGAAAATTTGCTGATATTGTCTTTACCCTGGGTCCTGCAGATCCCGGCGTGACCGGATTGCAGTTTATAGATCAGGTCAAAGGCGGCAATATCCCCAGGGAATACATTCCTTCCGTTGAAAAAGGTTTTAAAGCGGCCTTGGAAAACGGGGTTTTGGCCGGGTACCCCATAACAAGTATGAAAGTAACGCTAACGGACGGATCCTATCATGCAGTAGATTCGGATAGTCTTTCTTTTGAGATTTGCGCCCGGATGGGATTCCGCAAAGCGGCTCCCAAAGCAGGACCCGTCTTGCTGGAGCCCATTATGTCCCTGGAAGTGGTTACCCCGGAAGAATATATGGGAGATATTATAGGTGATCTGAACAAACGCCGTGGCCATGTGACCAATATGGACTCCAAAGGAAATGCCCGGATCATCAAAGCCAAAGTGCCTCTGGCCGAGCAGTTCGGCTACATCACTACCCTTCGTACGCTTTCTTCCGGCCGTGCCACAAGCAGTATGGAGTTCTGCGATTATGAAGAACTGCCCCCCAGCCTGGCTAAGGAAGTGATAGAGAAAACCGGATGGGCAAAAGGATTTCATGCATCAGATGTTGAATTTTAATACACTTGGTTAATAAATAATAAAATGAGCCAAAAAATCAGAATCAAATTAAAATCTTACGATCACATGTTGGTAGATAAATCTGCCGATAAAATCGTGAAAACCGTCAAGGCTACCGGTGCCGTTGTAAGCGGCCCCATTCCCCTGCCCACCAACAAGAAGATCTTTACGGTCAACCGGGCAACATTCGTAAATAAGAAAGCACGCGAACAGTTTGAATTGAACTCATTTCGCCGCCTGCTGGATATTTACAGCTCTACGCCCAAGACGGTGGATGCCTTAATGAAACTGGAATTGCCCAGCGGTGTTGAGGTTGAAATCAAAGTCTGACGCGTTTTTGCGGTTTCGTTCTTTGATCAGGATTTTATTATAACATACCTTTCGTGTATATTTGCACACGAAATGGGGGCCCATAGCTCAGTTGGTTAGTAGCACCTGACTCATAATCAGGGGGTCGCTGGTTCAAGCCCAGCTGGGCCCACTTAATAATCAAGCACTTACAGAAATGTAAGTGTTTTTTTATGCACAAGAGTGAACTCGAAGTGAACTTGTAAGTGAAATATTACAGAGAAATTGGATGCTAGAGATCCTGATCCAAATTTTGTTTTAAATTTATAGCAGCCATGACCGCTTTACGGTCAAAGAAGATTCGTTTTCCAATTTTGTAGTAAGGTATAGTACCCTCATCCTTCATTCGCTGCGCCGTTGCCGTAGATATCATAAGGAAGTTTGCAAGTTGCCGAATGCCTCGCAAGGGTAGTTCCTCCTTGGTGTTCTTACTTTGGTGTGCTTGAATAGAGGCCGCTTGTGATAGAATGTATTCCGCAAACTCTTTTAAATCAGAAATCGTAACAGTTATAGTGATGTTGCCACCGAGTTTACTTAATGATTCTATTTTGTTCATGCAAAACGAGTATAATGACACCACGAAGGTAAAGCCAGGTATAAAAAAAAATACTCCCGCGGGAGTGTCGCGGGAGTGGTGTCAAAACGCTGTATATAAAAATGAGTCAGACCTTTAGGATACGAAAAAAGTTGAAAACAAGGTTGGCTCTTTTGTATTTTGCCCCATACTTACCTTCTTTTGCATTACCAGTATCTTTACCAAATTCTTCTTTTTCACCATTTCTATATGCTTTGCCAAGTGTCCCTTTTGTAAGGCCGAATAATCTGTCAAACAAAGAGAAATTGGTTTTCCCGTTTTGGATGAAGGGATGCTGATTCATTTTCTTACAAAATTCGTGTGCAAAAATGCCTAATTGTTCATGGCTCGTGGTTTCCGGAAAGGTAAAATTTTCATCAAAAAAGCCTTTTTCCTGTGCTGCTTCTATGATTTTCCATGCCTTGTCATAACTTCGTAAAATCTTAATTGCCTCCTGTTTTGCTGTATCTTCGTGTTTTACAATAATTTGTTGTTGAGCTATCTTTTCCTTTTCTAGGGCAGCCAAAATCTTCTCTTTATCGGGTATATTGTCCCTAATCGGGTCAATATTACCCATAGGATAGTTACTATTGTATTCGCTCGATAAAAGATAATATAGATAACCAAAGGTGTCTTTGTCATCCCTGATGACTGAAAGCAACTCCTTTCTAAAGGCAGGGGCCATAAGTCCATCAATCGCACCAGGTAATAATTCAATGGGCTTTTTGTCATCCGTATAGAGGTAATCCCGACAATAATTCTCTGTTTTGTACTCAGATGCACGCAGTGGAAGTAGCTCATTAACAACACGCTTTAAATCCGTTTTAATGCTTTCGACAGGAACATCGTTGTCGATTTTTCTTTCAATTTTTTCAACAATACTCATAGGTGCATAATGCTTAACTAGGTTTCATTTTTAGTTCTTTTTCAGCAACATTCTTCCGGCAATGTCCCAGAACCTGGTGAAGAATTCCAGAAGTTTACTAAGGACGGACTCTCGCTTCTTGCTGCGTTCTCCTGTCGGCGAAAAACGGGAAACAGGCGGCAGGACTTTTGTGAGTGCGGTTCCTGTAGAGGGGACATAGCCATCCCGGAAAGCGTTGTCCATGAAGCGGTATGTCTCCTCCCGGTTCAGTCTCTCTTCCTCTATGATGCGATCCAGCTCTTCTACTTTCTTTGCTTCAACGAAACTACTCCAATCATCATCCACCTGTGAGGATGGCGTCAGGGAAGCAATAAACCGCAATATGAGGTCCTTCTTATTACGCAGGTCTATGCTGGCATCTATGGCCTTGTTTATGGTCACTACAATCTCCTTGTCTTTGAGGTTGCCCTCGTGATACTGCCGGACCAGTGCCAGGATGTAATCTATATTGATTTCCACCTGCTTTATGAGCTCCATCTCAAAGACAATGTCGTCTATGATATCCTCGCTTTCCTTCTTTATCTTGCGGTATTGGTTATACAGGTCAATATAGACGCTGTGGTAATCCTGAACATCTCTTTCAGAAAGGATCTCGTTGCCTGTGAATTCATCAAAGGTGGACAGGATATTCTTTAGCTTTAGAATTGCCCCGTAAAGCCTGATAAACTCCTTTTGCTTTTCTTCCCCGACAATCTGCTCGGATAGTGGATACTCTGCCTGTAGGCGGCCTATGAGCTCGACATAGCCGGCCACCTTCTTCTCCCCGTCCATGTAGCCATTGTAGTATTCCTTGTAGCTCTTGAGCAGCACAATCCCGGCTGCCTCCTTATCGCCAAACAGGGCTATGCTTTCGTTGGTGGCTTTTTCCAGGTTCCTGAAGCAAACTATATTGCCGAAGGTTTTGATGGTATTCAGGATGCGGTTGGTGCGTGAATAGGCCTGCAGCAGTCCGTGCAGCCTTAAATTCTTGTCCACCCACAGGGTATTAAGGGTTGTCGCATCAAAGCCGGTAAGGAACATATTGACTACAAGCAACAGGTCAATTTCCCGCTTTTTCACTTTCTCTGAGACATCCTTGTAATAGTTTTGGAAGTTCTGACTGGAAGTGTCATAGTTTGTTTTAAACATGGCGTTATAGTCCGCTATGGCAGCATCCAGGAAGTCACGTGAACTCTTGTCCAGGGATCCGGTGTTTTCCAGGTTTTCATCCTCTATCATACCCAGCTCCTCGTCCACCGGGTCGTTCACGCCAAAGCTGTATATAGTGGCTATCTTCAACTGCTTGTCGCTGGGCAGGGCAGCCATCTGTTTTTTGAACTCGGTATAATATTGCATGGCCACCTTGATGGACGATACGGCAAAGATGGAATTAAAGCCGGCCAGGCGACGGTCGTTGAGCTTGTAGAAAGAGTTGCGCTTGGTCTTGCGGTCAAAGTTCTCAAGAATATAGCGGACAATGTTGCTTATGCGCTCCGGCGCTGCCAGGGCTTTCTCCCGGTCAATATCCCATACCTTAGTATCGGCAATCTCATCCTCTTCCCGCATGGTGCGGATGTAGTCCACCCGGAAAGGAAGCACATTCTTATCGTTGATAGCGTCAACAATAGTGTAGGTATGCAGCCTGTCTCCAAAGGCCTGGTCTGTGGTGCGCAGGGCAGAAGGCCCAAAGCCACCGGCATTGACGGCAAATATCGGGGTACCCGTAAAGCCGAAGAGGTTGTACTTCTTAAATGTTTTTGTAATAGCCACGTGCATTTCCCCAAACTGGGAGCGGTGACACTCGTCAAAGATGATGACCAGGCGCTGTGTAAAGGAAGGATGGTTCTTGTGCTTGCCAACCAGGATGCTCAGCTTTTGAATGGTGGTGATGATGATCCTGGCCTCGGGGTCCTCCAGCTGTCGTTTCAGGATGGAGGTGCTGGTATTACTGTTGGCAGCTCCCTTCTGGAACTTGTCATACTCGCGCATGGTCTGATAGTCCAAATCCTTTCTGTCCACCACAAACAGCACTTTGTCAATGTAGGGAAGCTTGCTTGCGATTTGGGCTGTTTTAAAGGATGTGAGCGTCTTACCGCTGCCCGTGGTATGCCAGATGTATCCTCCTCCCTTGACACTTCCATAGGTCTTGTAATTATGTGAAACATTGATTCGGTTGAGTATTCGCTCAGTAGCCACAATCTGGTATGGACGCATGGCCAGCAGTATCTTATCTGTAGTATAGACACAGTATTTGGTTAGCAGGTTAAGGAGCGTATGCCGGGCAAAGAAAGTGCGTCCAAAGTCCATAAGGTCAGTTATGGGACGGTTGTTGGCATCGGCCCACCAGGAGGTGAACTCAAAGCTGTAGCTGGTGCGTTTGCCTTTTTTTACGCTGCTTTCGGCTGCTTCACGGATATGGGTCGAGCGGGTGGTGTTGCTGTAATACTTGGTGTGTGTACCATTGGATATTACAAATAGCTGCACGTATTCAAAGAGTCCGCTCCCGGCCCAGAATGATTCCCGGCTGTAACGGTTGATCTGGTTAAAGGCCTCTTGTATATAGACGCCTCTTCTTTTAAGTTCCACGTGCACCAGTGGCAGCCCGTTTACCATGATGGTCACATCGTACCGGTTGGGTCTTTGCCCTTGGTCGGTTTCATACTGGTTGATTACCTGCAGACTGTTGTTGTGGATGTTGTCCTTGTCTATGAGCCGGATATTCTTAATGGTGCCGTCATCCCTTTTGAGTAGCTGTATGTGGTCTTCCTGGATGATATGCGTTTTTTCTTCCACGCCCATGTTCAGGTTAGTAATCCTTGAAGAAAAGAACTGCCCCCACTCTTTGTCTGTAAAATGGTAGTCGTTCAGGGCTTGTATTTTACTGCGCAAATTATTAATCAAATCACTTTCCGAGGTGATGGGCAGGTACTCATAGGCCTGGGCCTGCAGCAGCTCAAGAAACGCTTGTTCCAGGGCTGCTTCGCTCTGGTAGGCAGTCTCCTTCCGGTAGGGAGGCGTGTATTCAGCAACGACGGTGCTTTCCGGGTTTTCAACGACTAGCTTAAACATGTGTTACTATATGTTTATTCGACAATTCAGTAAACCAGCCAGGAGCCAAGGCCAATCACTTTTTGCCAAGGTAATGCTTCAAATACCACTCTATAAACTGTTTTTTATCATTCTCCATTCCATAACCGCTCCAATGACAATGCCGGTTGAAGAGCAGGGCATTTAAGGTGATGGGGAATCCGTCATCTGCATTGAAATCCTGCATGCTGTATTGTATGTATCCTGTGGTGTTGTACCCTTTCTCAGCCCTTAATTCGTCTCTTTCCACCCACAATTTCTCGTAAAACCAAGAACTAGAGGCCTCTTTTGCCTTTATGGACTCAGGGCATTCCTTTTCTCCCTTATAATAGCGGCAATATTTGATCAAGTCTTCTGTCATGGGTTTCGCACTAAGCCCGCTTAAAGGTTAACAACTTGTTTCTATAGTATTCGTATTGTTTGCGCCGGGCATCAATTTCAGCCGGCAAGCCTATGGATATGTCATTGACCAGGGCATCGAACTTGTCCAGTATGCCCACAATGCGTTCCTGCTCGGAAAGGGGAGGAATGGGGATTTTTGCTTGTTTTAGTCCAAATGCACTAACAGATGAGATTTTACCGGATGATATATGTTTTTTTATCTGAGAGCGGAAAAGATTCGTTCTTAGATAGTAGGATACATACTTTGGATTCATTGAATGATGATATGCAAAACATGCATCATGAATAACAACGTCTGACTCTCCCAGCCAAGCTACGGCATTTCCAATATCCTCTATTGTTTCACCTGCCGTCACAATAACAACATCACCAGGGCGAGCAACTCTAAGTTTTGCAGCAGTTGCAGGCTCTAGAAAAGATTTCGCCTCTTTCGCCCATATTTTGTAGTGCGTATACAATTCTCCATAATGGATACAAGGAACACCATTTGAGACGATATCATTCTTCACAAACCTCTTTCCACGAATGAATTCGCCAACTTCTCCCAGCGTTTTCCATTCCACTTCATCCCCGAAGGTCAGCAGCTCATTCCGGTAATACTCATACTGCTTCTTTCGCGCTTCCAGCTCCGCTTCCAGCTCCGCTTCCAGCTCTGTGAATGTATCAAGGATAGAGACGATTTCTTGCTGGATGGGGAGTGGGGGGATGGGGATTGAGATATTCTCAACTGCTAGCCTATCTATAGTTGGAACACCGCCTTCTCGCTTTTGCGATTTCAAGTATGGTTCTTGTGTTTTTAGGAAATAATAAAGAAATTTATCATCAATTTTGTCAGGTGTCTTTACAACAAAAGTACCGTCTGACGACCAAAAATCCACACTACTCCAAACAACTTCGCCAATGCTTCCCGTGTTTATTACCATTGTTTGGTTTGCTTTACGGTTATATTTGTCATAACGACCAAGTGGTATTAATCCGCCGTGAAAAACTGGATAATCGCCATCATCCGATAGCTCTTTTTTTGTGAGACGTTTACCACGGAGAACTTCGCACATCTCTCCCAGCTCCTTATACTCCACCCCGTCCGGGCAATACTGCTGTATTAGTTGTTCTACTTTATTCATTGCATCCTTTCTTTAGTCTTGCCATTCCTGTTAAGTTACGAGTTCCCTTCCAGGTCGGCCACAATTTCGTCAATGGCCGCGCGGAGTTCGTTCTGGCGCATGACTACCTGGGCGATGTGCGCGTTTAGCTCCTTGATGTTTACCTGCTCTGTGGTGTCCTGGGGTTGCACATAGCTGCTTACGGCAATGTTATAGTCGTTCTCTGCTACCTGGCTGTTGGGAATGAGTCTTGCAAAGTAGTCGTCGTCTATCCTTGTCATAAAAGCATTCAGGATGCGCTCCCGGTTCTCTTCGCTAACCTTGTTCTTATTGCCGTTTCTGACAAACTCGGCCGAAGCATCGATAAACAGGATATTGTTGTCTTTCTTGCTCTTTTTCAGCACAATGATGCAGGTGGCAATGGTGGTGCCAAAGAAAAGGTCCGGAGGGAGTTGGATGACCGTGTCGATGTAGTTGTTGTCTACCAAGTACTGGCGGATTTTCTTCTCGGCTCCGCCTCGGTATAAAACACCCGGGAATTCGACAATGGCGGCCGTTCCAGAGGTGGACAGCCACGAAAGCATATGCATGGTAAAGGCCAGGTCTGCTTTGCTCTTGGGCGCCAGCACTCCTGCCGGGGAAAAGCGGGGGTCATTAATCAGCAACGGGTTGTCGTTGCCTTCCCATTTGATAGAATAGGGGGGATTGGAGACTATAGCGTCAAAGGGTTCATCGTCCCAGTGCTTAGGCTCGGTTAGGGTGTTGCCGTTAGCGATATCAAACTTCTCATAGTTGATGTCGTGCAGAAACATGTTGATGCGACAAAGGTTGTAGGTGCTCAGGTTGATTTCCTGGCCAAAGAAGCCCAAACGGACCTTGTCCTTTCCCAGGACCTTGGCAAACTTCAATAGCAGTGATCCAGAGCCACAGCAGGGATCGTAGACCTTGTTAACCGCCTTCTTGTCCACCACGGTAATCTCTGCCAGCAATTCCGAGACTTCTTGCGGGGTAAAAAACTCGCCTCCGGACTTTCCGGCGCTGCTTGCGTACATGGTCATTAGGAACTCGTATGCATCGCCAAAGGTATCTATGGAGTTATCCTGGAAGTCTCCCAGGCGTAGATCGCCTATTTTGTCCAGGATCTTGACCAACTGCTTGTTTCTAGCTATAACGGAGTTCCCCAGCTTGTTGCTGTTCACGTCAATGTCGTCAAACAGCCCTTTAAAGGCATTTTCGCTCTCTGTACCCCGAGCTGAGGCTTCTATGTTCTTGAACACCCGGGCCAGGGTTTCGTTCAGGTTGGCGTCTGTGGCAGCTCGTTTCCTGACGTTGACAAAGAGCTCCGAGGGCAGGATGTAGAATCCCTTTTCCTTTAACGTGTCTAAGCGGCCGTATTCTGCCTGTTGATCGGACAGGGTAGAGTAATCAAATACCAGATTGCCGGTTTTGCGTTCTTCTTTATTGATGTATGAAGAAAGGTTCTCTGAAATGAACCGATAGAAGAGCATGCCCAGTACATAAGCCTTGAAGTCCCACCCGTCAACACTTCCTCTCAGGTCATTGGCTATTTGCCATATGGTACGGTGCAGCTCATCGCGTTCTTGTTCTTTTGCCATCGCTATATGTCGATTTTAGGTTATCAATAGAAGGTGCGGCCTGTTTGGCCTATGTAAAATTACAAATAAAAACGGGATAAAACAGGACTAGGCTTGAGATTCATCATGTAAAGTCCTCATCCCCTTTCCTCTCCCAAGCCCTTCTATAGACCTCTATGCTCTCCGTATGGCGGGTTGCCGATGGCAAGGTTGTATCTTTCCTCTACCGGCTTCTTATTGCCGATGTCATCAATAAATTCTGTCTCAAATGTCTTACATTGACCTTAATATTCGCGTTAAATATCTTGGTTATTCGGGCCGTTGTTTCGTTGATCTCAATACTTCTTGCATCATATTTTGATACAGGAATAGCACTTAAGAAATTCCCGTTGCCACACTTGGCTCCAGAACGCTTAATTTGTTGCTTTCGGGAAATAATCTACGCCTCTTTCGTTTCGGTTGTTGTTGGCGTTTCGTTTTTCAGTTCCGGAAGTCTGGTCTGAAAATACGTCAGAAGTTCTTCGGCTTCGTACCTGGTCAGGGCCATTATTGTCCGTATCGCTTCGATCCACTCGTCCCTGGTTAGACTCTCCAGTGTCCTGTTGTGCTCTTTCTCCCACATCAGCACCCTTTGTTTCATTTCCTCGTTTCGGCTCATGCTCATTGTTGTTATTTTTATTGGTTGGACTATCTTCTTCTTGGAATATTGGTTACTCTATTATCAATATGTCTATCGTATGCTCCCTTCCTCCGAACATTTCTGTTCCGTTGCCCGTCATCAAATAAGTTGTCTCAGACGGCTTGAACTTGACCGTCTTCTTTTTCGCAGCTCGTCTGGGATTTAACGACTTTATCTTTATCATTCTCGATTTTGTTTACTTCTACTTTTAGGTTTTGTGTTGCCGCATAATACCATCCTCTATAAAGGGATTTTTATCGTCTTTAAGGTCATCGTGATCCTTAATAGTCTCCTGCCTTCTTAGAGCATTAATGTAGTTGTAAAGGCAAAAAATGAAGCATTGTTCATAGATGTCAGGAGATCTGGAAAAGCCATCTTTTAAGCGATTATTCTTGATCCAGCTCCTTGTCTGGCGTATGACTATCGTTTTGAATTCTCCAATGGTCATACGCTTGAAATGGGGGTAACATTCATGCAGTAGATCATAAAGAGAGTCGATCATCTGTTTTGATGTTCGTTCTGCCTCATTGGGATTGGCAAAAGAAAAGAGAATGATACCCTCAATGGCCTTTTCAAGTTTCTCGTTATATGTATTGTCGTAATACAGCTTTAATATATCAGCAATTCCAAAAACAGTTGCTTTATTATCTTTTGAGAAGGCTTTGATTCGCATTCGTGGGTAGAGAGCTAACATTACGTACAGTGATATATAATACTTAAAGATACAAATACCGCTGACATCTAGCAAAATTCTACATGCTTTTTGAAAACTCAAACGGACGGGAGGCAATGGATATCGGATTGTGTATTAATAATGAAAACTCAAATTATGCCATGGTGAATAAGTTAATGGAACACAACAGGTCACCTGGAGTATGGAAGACCCGCATTGTGATGTGGGCCTATCTTTCCCGAATTCAAACTCAAGCCTACCGGTTACAGGCTCAGAGGCTGCTACAGAGCGCAAAGGCACAATTCGCTAAGCAACTGTAGCAGTGAACTATAATCAAGATAGAGGAACTTTATTAATGACCAGATAGAGTCTCTAATGAAAGATGAGCCTACGGAGGTTATGCGAACGGACTGGCTGTGTTACCCGACAGAGAACGACAAGGAACCGGAACAAAGACGAGCCACCGGCAGGGGCCAACAGTGGAATCTGCCAAACCACTCGAAGGTGCTTTTATCCAACGATAGAGGCATTGAACGGATCGGAAAAAGGGGTGATGAAAGAAGCACCTCAGGTGTTTGCACAAGAGCTGAACGAAAGTGAACTGTCCGATAAGGTGTCGAAATGTATACAGGCAGTGTCAGAAACCGGAATAACTCAGCTAACATTTTTCGTAGTAAAAAGTTGTTCCACTCCCCTCGAAATCATTGAGCATATAGACGTAAGTACTTTTTACATCAACTTATACTACTTCATATCAACTCCACTGAAGTTGGCCTAATTTTTACAAAAATCGTATGAATTTGTGTGTGATTTACAAAGTCAGTATATCACCGTTTGTTTATTTTAATGTATATTTGCGGTAATTATTACCGCTATGGCAACAAAAATTAAACTAATCCTTCAGAAGGTACCACGTAATGCCGTGTTATTTTCTTCCTGGCTTTCAAAAAACGGAATAGGCAGAAAGGAGCAAACTTCATATGTGCGCAGTGGCTGGATAGAAAGAATTTCGCAAGGCGTATATAAGTTTGCCGGGGAAACCCCTACTGTATACTCGATCCTTTCGTCCTATAACTCTCAGCTTGATAAAAGGATCCATATTGGAGCTTCAACGGCTCTCGATGTGCGCGGATATTCCCACTTTGTGGCAATGGGCAAACCTTTGGCGTATATCTTTTCATCGAAAAAGCTATGGATCCCATCATGGTTTGAAAAAGGGGAATGGGATATGTCTGTCAGGTATTTCTCATCGTCCGCTTTTGGAGAGACTGAGGTCGGATTGGAGATAATGATGATAGATGGGAGCCAGGTGCTTTTGTCTTCTCCCGAGAGGGCCTTTATGGAATGTCTGCACCTTTCCCCGGTTTATTTTTCTTTGATGGATATATATTATGTGATGGAAATGCTGACTACGCTGCGCCCAAAACTGGTCCAGGAGCTTCTTGAGGCATGTACCTCGGTAAAGGTCAAGAGACTGTTTCTATATATGGCAGAGAAGTCAGGCCATTCCTGGTTTAAAGCTATAAACACAGGTGTGATAGCATTGGGAAGCGGCAAGCGTGTATGTGCTTCCAATGGTAAATACATAGGTAAATATGAC
>JBAZHT010000035.1:0-18116 GCA_041652255.1 Bacteroidales bacterium | reverse complement strand
TACGGCAGCCGGTATAGTCATGGTACAACCGGGCACACTGGGAGCAATCAAAGTAACTACGGCCACATCACCGGAACAAACGGTCAGTATTAACGATTTGTCCACTACACTAGCCGGGAATGCCCATAAAATAACCTTGACATTCAACGAACTGGGCAGTATCACTTTTACAGCTACCCTGACCGACTGGGTTGACGGAACCGACGGTACCGGATCCTTGTAAATGATCAACCTGTACCGGTCAACATTGGTGTGAAGAAGGTATTCCTCATAGTATCCCTTTTTGTATTCGGTTGTACCAAAGAAGCACCCGAAAAAATTCCTGTTCCTCCGGAAGAGGTTCAGGTCCCTATTGGTTTTGGTGCCGGGATCATCAATACAAAAGCGCCCATTGAATCGGTCTCCGGAGTCCCCAGTACACAAATTGACGGGATACAAGTGCTGAGGGTAGAAGCTGCTAAAAACAGCACACCTGTCTGGACTGCAACTTCTTCTGTTGCAGCTACAGCTTCTTTCTTTACAAGTGGAAGTTTTGTGGTGACTCCTGCCCAATATTATCCGAGCAATAAAAATACATACGCACACTTTACTGCTTATTATCCCGGACAAAATGAAGCTGCTGTTCCTGTTTCTACTACATTGTCGAACGGGGTCGCTACTTTTACCATTACCGGGCAGGAAGACATTATATCGGCTCCATCTGCTTCTGCACAAGGCAGTCAGAACCCGATTCCGGTAGCTCTGACTTTTTCACACAAACTTTCCCAGCTTCAGATCTACATCAAAGCCGCTAACGACGGAGCCATTGGGGCCTGGGGTAATATTACGGCAGTCAAAGCCACTTCGCCCACGGTCCTCACATTGAATGTTACCTCACAGGCACTGGCTCAACATGCCACTCCTGTAATTGCAGATCTTTCCACCGGAGCAGCCCCCCAGGCGCTGACAACCGGTTCTGCTTCCTTCGGGACCATTTTGGTATACCCGGGAACATTGACCCTTAAAGTAACTTCTGCCAATGTGCCGGAGCAGACAGTTACCATATCCGGCCTATCCAGTACCACGGCAGGTCATGCCCACCGGATTGACCTGACTTTCACCGCCACAGCCATTAACTTCAGTGCCACACTGACCGACTGGGTTAACGGAACAACGGGTTCCGGAACGGTTGAGTAAACCTTGTATTAACATCGTTATTGCTGAATGCAAAGAACCTTTCTTACCGCGTTTTTATTTATCCTCTTAGCGGGATGTTCCCACGCAGAAACGGAACAGATCCCGGTTCCTGTTATTTTTAATGCAGACTACAACCTTTCGGTAGGTGTCACTACCCGGGCACCCATATACGACATAGACCAGATGGAGCCCATACAGATCCTGCGCTCCGACGGAACAGCCAATTATTCAAGCCACACCGCTCCCGATCTTACCGGTATCGTTGCAGCAGACGGGACAGTTACTCCATCCATTCCTCAATATTATGATCAAAGCGGGGTCCAGGCCAATTTCCTGGCCTTTTACCCGGCAGCCCGCTCCATCCAGGGCGGGATTGCCAATTTCAAGATCACCGGGCAGGAAGACGTAACTGCTGCCCAAAATGTATACGGGGGCAGTTATAGCAGTCCTGCCACCGTGACGCTTGCGTTCAGGCATTTACTGGCACAAATTCGCATTATGGTCAGTGCCCAAAACGCAAGTGTTGCTTCTTCATGGGGGCCGTTGACGTATATTAAAATTGCGACACCTACATCGCTGGATATGAACCTGAATGCATGGCCGGTTTTAAACCCCGCATCCGATCCCGAGAACGAATACATTCCAACAAGCATTGGGAACAACGCTTCACAGACCATTACAACCACCTATGCCTCGGCCGGGAGCCTGATGATCAGTACCACCAATTATCCCGTACAACTGAAAGTTAAAACGGCCAACAAGACTGAACAAACAATAAATACAAGCGTCTGGTATTTGAATTACGCCAACGTGTATACAATACGGCTCTTTTTCAAGAACAATTCCATAGAAGTGCAATGAGAAAATATTCAGAAATACTGGTGTTGATGTTACTGGCATGCGGATGTAACGGAAACAGGATCCGCCCCGAAGAATATCTTATTGCATTCGAGGCCAGTTATTCTACGGGAACACAGTTAGATGCCGGATCCAAAGCACCTGTCACTGGATTGGACAATATGGGAACCGTTTACATTTGCCGGGCAGACGGCACGGTAGTGGATTATTCAGTACTCAATCAACCTACTTTATACGGTACAGTTCAATCCGAAGGAACTATAATTCCTTCTTTATTACAATATTACCAATCAGACGGAACACCCGCCAATTTTATATCCTATCGTCCGCAGGCCTATTCCATGAGTAACGGGATCGTAAATTTTCGCATAACCGGGCAGGAAGACATTATGTCCGGGGTATGCTGGTATTCCGGCAATGCACAAAGCCCTGTGACAGTGACATTCAATTTTAGCCATTTGTTGACACAACTGGAATACGAAGTTATTGCTGAAAGTCAGGCTTCAATAGATGCATGGGGAACACTTACGTATATAAAAGTTGCTACAGCTACTTCACTGGACTTGAATTTGAATTCCAATCTTTTGACAGCCAATGCAGTTCCATTGGATCAAAATTTGCCTTCCAGTATTGGTGACAACGCATCGCTTTCCCTAAGTACATCAGTTTCTGCTGCCGGAAAAGTTATGATACTGCCACGCAGTGAACAATTGATGCTGAAAATTAAAACATCCAACAGTGATGAACTGACTATTCCCACCAATTTATGGTATCTGGCCCCCGGAAACATACACAAGATCACGCTGACCTTCAAGGGGAATGCCACAGGTATTCCCATAACAGCGACTTTGTCCGGCTGGCCCGAATAATACGGAAACATAGTTTCATTGGATTTTTTCCGGAACATATGTGCAAATGTGCCGGAAATAAACTAAATTTGCAGGTTTAACAACATAAAGAAAAAGATATGTCAAAGAATAAGGAAATCAAGTTTTGTCTTCTGTACAGGGATATGTGGCAGTCATCGGGCAAATACGTTCCCATGGTTCATCAATTGAAGCAATTTGCCCCGCTGGTAGTGGAAATGGGATGTTTTGACCGGGTAGAGACCAATGGAGGAGCCTTTGAACAGGTGAACCTGCTGTTTGGTGAAAATCCCAACGTGGCTGTAAGGGAATGGACAAAACCTTTACGTGCTGCCGGAATACAAACACAAATGCTGGAAAGGGGCCTGAACGGGATACGTATGTACCCGGTACCTGCAGATGTGCGGCAACTGATGTTTAAAGTCAAGAAAGCACAAGGTGTTGACATAGCCCGTTCCTTTTGCGGATTAAACGATACAAGAAATCTGGAGCTTTCCGTAAAATATGCCAAGGAAGCCGGAATGATCTCCCAGGCCGCATTAAGTATTACGCATTCACCCGTTCACACAGCCGAATATTACCTGAAAGTTGTTGATGAGCTTGTCAAATTCGGGACAGATGAGATCGCTCTGAAAGACATGGCCGGGGTAGGTCGTCCTACAGTGCTGGGCAAACTGACTCACGGTATCAAAACCAAATACCCTCACATTAAAGTGCAATACCACGGCCACTCCGGCCCCGGTTTTTCCATGGCATCCATGCTGGAAGTCGCTAAAGCGGGTGTAGATGTGGTGGACGTGGCCATGGAGCCCCTTAGCTGGGGCATGGTCCATCCGGACGTGATAACCGTTCAGGCCATGTTGAAAGATGCCGGTTTTACTGTTAAGGATATCAATATGAAGGCCTATATGGAAGCCCGTTCCATGACACAATCTTTCATTGACGACTTCCTGGGCTTGTTTATAGATCCGGGAAACAAGATCATGACATCGTTACTGGTAGGCAGCGGACTCCCAGGAGGTATGATGGGGTCTATGATGGCCGATCTGAAAGGTTTTCACAATGCCATCAACATGTCCCTCAGGGTTGCAGGTAAAAAGGAACTGACCCTGGACGATCTGGTAACCATGCTGTTCCAGGAAGTGGAATACGTATGGCCCAAACTGGGGTATCCGCCACTGGTCACTCCGTTCAGCCAGTATGTCAAGAACATTGCACTGATGAACCTGATGCACATGCTCAAAGGTGAGGAACGTTGGAAAACCATAGACAAGAACGCCTGGGACATGATACTTGGATATACCGGAAAACTCCCCGGAGAACTGGCTCCCGAGATCCTGGAGCTGGCCAAACTACAGGAAAAAGAATTCTTTACCGGTAATCCGCAAAGCCAGTACCCCGATGCACTTGACGAGTACAAGAAAGAGATGAAAGAAAACAACTGGGACTTCGGCAAGGACAATGAAGAACTCTTTGAACTGGCCATGCATGACCGCCAATACCGCGATTACAAGAGCGGCATTGCCAAGGAACGTTTCCAGAAAGAACTGGAAGATGCCCGTGAAAAAGCCAAAGCACCCAAACTGGTGGAACGTCCTGTTGTTGAAATGCCAAAAATAGATGTAGAAAAGATACAGCAACAACACCCGGATGCCCATCCCGTCCAGGCAGCCGCCAAGGGACAGATCATTTGGGAATTTGCTCCGGAAGGGGAATCCAAAGAACCCGTCGTGGGCACCAAAGTCAAAGAAGGCGACATCCTTTGTTACATTCAAACTTATTACGGCATGGAACCCGTAAAAGCACTTGCTACAGGGAAACTGGCCGTAATAACTGCCAACCAGGGAAGCCTTGTAGAAAAAAATGAAATTATTGGCTTCATTGCGTAAGATCAAAATAGCTTTACACTGGCAGATCCTCATTGGCATAGGATTGGGTGTGTTGTTCGGCCTCTTTGCCCATCAATACATCCACTATACCAAATGGTTGGGAGATATTTTCCTTAGGGCACTGAAAATGGTGGTTATACCACTGGTTTTCAGTGCGCTTGTTATGGGGGTTTCCAGTGTGGGAAAAGCCGTTGACCTGGGACGCATAGCCGGAAAATCCTTTTTATGGTACGTGACCACCACCCTGATGGCCTGTACCCTGGGTTTATTACTGGTCAATTTTTTCAAACCGGGAGAAAATGTAGATTTACAGCTGGAAAAGACGGTTACCGATATAGAAGCCACCAGCAATTCATTCCTGGACCAGATCGTTTCCATAGTTCCGGAAAATATTGTCCAGTCCATGTCTCAAAGCCAGATGCTTCCCGTGATCTTCTTTGCCATTCTCTTTGGGTTTTTTATAACGAGATCCGGTGATAAAACCAGAACGTTACTGACAGACGTTTTTAACGGGGTCTATGAAGTTATGATCAAGATCACGTTTTTGGTCATCCGCTTTGCACCTATCGGACTTTTTGGCGTAGTATCCAACATGGTGGGTGATCAGGCCGGGGATTCCAAAGCACTCGGTGTCATGTTCGGGAGCCTGGGTATCTACTCGGCGATCATTGCCGGCGGTTGTATTATTCACGGACTGTTGACCATCCCCGGGCTGTTTTCCCTATTTACCCGCAAGAATCCATACAAAGTAATGAAGTTGATGGGCACGGCTTTGTTAACCGCTTTCACAACAGCTTCCTCGGCCGCATCTCTGCCCATTGCATTACGCGATATCCAGGAGAAAGTGGGTGTATCCCGCAAAATTTCCAGTTTCTGCCTGCCCCTGGGAAACACAGTAAATATGGACGGAACGGCGCTTTTTGAATGTGTTACGGCCATATTCATTGCCCAGGCTTACGGCATAGAACTGACCATAGTACAACAAATTGTGGTGATCCTGACCAGCCTGATGGCAGCCGTAGGAGCCGCCGGCATTCCCCTGGCCGGCCTGGTAATGCTTGCTGTTGTTCTGGAAGCCGTAGGGTTGCCTCTGGAAGGCATAGGTCTTGTACTGGTAGTACAGCAACCGCTGGATATGATACGTACTTCAGTAAATTTATGGGGTGACATAAGCGGGGCTGCACTCGTGGCTCACACGGAAGGCGAAAAACTGAACCTGTGATCATGGACGGAACTCTCATATGTCCTGCCTGCGGGGCCCAATATCCGGAAGACGACGTCGTCTGGCGATGCCGTTGCGGCAGTTACCTGGACCTGAAAGAAATGTTCAGTCCGGATCCAAAGAAATTTAGAGGTACTCATTTCCTGCACAGATACAGCAGTGTGCTCCCGTTACGTTACCCGGAAAAAGCCGTTTTGTTCGGAGAAAATCCCACACCCCTGCATCCCATGGAGTTTTACGGAATTCCCGTTCGTGTTAAAATGGATTACCTTTTGGCCACCGGTTCTTTCAAGGACCGCGGAGCTGCTGTAATGATCAACAAATGCCGGGAACTTGGTATTTCCCGCATTGTGGAAGACTCGTCCGGAAACTCGGCTTCGGCTGTTGCCGCGTACAGTGCACTGGCCGGGATAGATGCCCACATCTTTATGCCCGAAGGAAACTCCTCGGCAAAAACCATCCAGGTAAGTACCTACGGAGCAACGCTCCACAAGATCCCGGGAAACCGTGAAGATTGCGCCAAGGCGGCCGAAGAAGCTGCGGCAGAAAGTTATTACGCGGCACATACCCTGAATCCGTATTTTCTGCACGGAACCAAAACAGTGATTTACGAGATCATGGAACAAATGAACCGGACCTCTCCGGGATACCTGTTTATTCCTGTAGGAAGCGGCACCCAGCTTCTGGGTATCTGGCTGGGCCTGAATGAAATGAGACGTGCCGGAATGATAGATACCTATCCCAGGCTGATGGCAGTGCAAAGCGAGCATTGCACGCCTGTGAAAGATTTTGCTATCGGCAAGGTAACGCCCGAACTTCCAAAAACACCTATTCTGGCGGAAGGTATAGCCATACGTCACCCCGCCCGGTTATCACAGATCCTGCAGGCCGTGAAGGAAACAGGAGGTGACACCGTTACAGTTACGGACCACGACATAGTGGAAGCACTGCAAATGGCTGCAAAACAAGGTATTTACATAGAACCTACATCGGCTGCTGCCGTTGCGGCCCTCAAACAATACAGCAACCGTCTGACAGCCCGTGACAGGGTAGTTGTACCCCTGACCGGACACGGACTGAAAGCCTCATCACGCATAGAACAAATTACCGGATCACAATAATGGAATCTTTGTCTTTCATACAATGGGCGCTGGAACACCTCAATTACTGGACGGTGGCCTTGCTGATGACCATTGAAAGTTCATTCATCCCTTTCCCTTCAGAGATCGTAGTACCGCCCGCAGCGTATCTGGCTGCCGCCGGAGATATGAACGTAGTGCTGGTAGTGCTTTCGGCCACCGCGGGAGCCCTGGCGGGAGCCCTGATCAATTACGGGCTTTCCATCTGGATAGGCCGTGCCATTGTCTATAAATTTGTAAATTCGCGGTTGGGACATGCCTTTCTTCTTAACGAAGAGAAAATGATAAAAGCCGAGTCTTACTTTGTGCGTTACGGGGCCCTTTCCACCCTGATCGGTCGCCTGATGCCTGCCTTCCGTCAGCTGATCTCCATTCCCGCCGGGCTGGCCCGAATGCCGGTAGGTCGTTTTGTGCTCTATACATCCCTGGGGGCCGGAGCCTGGAATACCATACTGGCTGCTATCGGATACTCGTTGCACAGTGTGGTGGGAAAGGACCAGCTTATGGAAAAGGTACACCAGTATACAGCCCAGATATCCTGGGTATTGCTGGGCATAGGTGTATTGGCACTCGGGTACATCATCTGGAGAATACTATGGAAATAATTATTATACTGGCACTTATTCTGCTGAACGGGATCCTGTCGATGACTGAAATGGCCTTCGTCACGTCCCGTAAGTATAAACAGCAGGCCGATGACCGTTTTCTGTCTACCATTCAGATAGGGATTACCCTGATAGCTATATTGACCGGGCTTTTCTCCGGCAACAGGCTATCCGGGGATCTGGCAGAATTTTTAGCCCGGTGGGCACCCCTGGAAAAACATGCACATTGGATATCCAACGTGCTTATAGTTGCCCTTGTAACGTACCTGACGCTGGTCATTGGGGAGTTGGTTCCCAAAAGGCTGGGCATGATGGCCGCAGACAAGATAGCCAAAGCCATGTCGGGGTTGATGAAACTGTTGAGGCAACTGACCTATCCTTTTGTGTGGTTGCTTTCTAAAAGTACAAAAGGCATCATGATGCTGTTCGGTCTTTCAGACATGAAAGAAGCCAAAGTAACTGAAGATGAGATAAAAGCCCTGATAGATGAAGGCCGGGAAGACGGGGAAATACGGGAAGTGGAACAGGAACTGGTGGAACGCGTGTTCAACCTGGGTGACCGTACCATAGATTCGGTTATGACGCACCGCAGCGATTTGATATGGCTGGATATAAACGATCCCGTGGAAATGATCATAGATCTGGTCAAACAGGAACTGCACGGGATCTATCCCGTAGCCAATGAAGACCTGGACCAGTTGCTGGGTGTGGTCTATATGAAAGACCTTTTTGGAAAGATAGACAAAGAGGGATTCAATTTGCGTTCCGTGATCCACAAACCCCTCTTTTTACCGGAAAATCTGAGCGTTTACGCAGCCGTGGAACAGATACGGCATTCCTACAGCAAGTACGCCCTTGTAACGGATGAATTCGGCAGCATCCAGGGAATGGTTACCCATTCAGACATCATGGAAGCCATCATAGGAGAATTGCCCGAAAACAAAGAGGATCACGATATTATACCCCGTACAGACGGGTCTTTCCTTATAGACGGACAATGCGACTTCTATGCGTTCCTGGAACATTTCGATATGGAAGACCTGGCGACGGATCACGATTACAACACCCTGAGCGGATTGATACTGGATGTTTTGGAACACGTACCGGTAACGGGAGAAACGTTTCTCTGGAAAGGATTATCCATAGAGATCGTGGATATGGATATTGCCCGGATCGATAAAGTACTGGTCAGACAGGTTAAAAATACTTCCCCAGATTGATGTAGAAACCGAATTTGGCACCCGGGTGCAACCCGTATTCTACCAAAACATCTATAGGTCCCAGGGGACTGTTAAAGGAATACCCGGCAGCGGCTCCTACCATATACATTCCTTTGTTCCATTCTATAAGTTCCAGTGTTGCATGGCTAATCCTGGCCACGTTTCCCTTTACCCACAAATAATGATTCTGACCCATACGGTAACGGGCTTCCACATACGTTGCCAAAAATTTATTTGCTACCAGTTCTGTTGGCTGGAAACCGAAAAACGGGAGCTGTTGATCTACATAATGCCCACGATACGTACCGCCTACAAAATTTTGTTTAAAGAAAGCAAATTCTTTACCATAGAGGAATCTTCCGTACAGCGCCGGGACAATGGTCAGACGATCCGTTGCCGGAACAGCTATATAGAGTGAAGCCGAAAATGCCGAGAAGGGCATCCCGTCCCGGAATTGTGTAAAATCATCTGTATACAATGTATACTCGGCATTGAATTGTACTCCTTTGGATGGATAATATGCATTGTCATAGCTATCATAACTGACACCTGCTCTGTAACTTATGAGATTTTCTTTTACGTTGGTCCGGTTTGCATTTGTTTCATTTACGGTGATCATTTTTGGAGACCTGAAATTCTCATAACGTGCTCCCAGGTAAATGTTAAAATTCCTGTAATAAAAGTTCGCCAGATCAAAGTTGATCCGGTTCTGGTGAAAACGTATGTTGTAGGATGTGGTATCACTGCCTGTATACATATTCACGTTCCCGTACCTGTATGTATAGGATAGTCCAAACCTTCCCAGCCATGCATCCTGGTAAAAAACACCCACGTTCAGGTAAGGATTGGTGGAAAGCCTCCCGGTAACCTCCAGCATGCCACCTTCCAGATCCCGGGGTGCAAAAATGCCGTTCAGATACCCCGAGGCAATATCACGCGTATCAAAACGGATGCCAACACTGACGGCGCTCCGCGACCGTTCCCGGCAATCAAGAACCAGGTTAAAATGATCTTCTTCCTGAAGCAGGGAATAGGTAAGGGAAGAAAAACTTCCTGTCCCTTTCATTCGGTCAAGGGCTTCGGAAAGTGTTCCACGGCTTATGGTGGAAAATTCATTGAAGCGTAGCATACGCCGCAGGTTTTTTTCATTGAGTGTGTTGAGCCCGGAAAAGAATATATAACCTACCCGGATGCTGTCCCGTGTAGGGTCATCGGTGTTTTCGGGCCGGTTGGGAGGCAGTTTGACATCGTCCAGAGGGGTAATACCTATAAGTTCCTTAACGGCCATGATGGCATCCCAGTTCTCGCGTGCAATGCGTTCGCCCCTTATCAACAGGGAATCTACCGCTGTTTTTGTAAAACTGGCTGTGGTGTACGGGTGCGTATCGGGGTGAATGTAAAGGTCTGTAAGTTCTTTGTTTTTATCGAACGTTTCCCGACCTATCCGTTCCATCATGTGATCGATAATAAACAGGAGGCTGTTGCGGTCTGCTTCCGAAATTTCTCCCCGTTTGAGATCTTCCCGGTTCTGTGTCATCATGCTCACGTCCACGCCAATAATAATCTCGGCTCCCATTTTTTTGACAATATCGGTAGGAAAATTGTTGATCACCCCGCCGTCTATCAAGACCCGGTTGTCACGTTCCACTGTAGTGAATGCTCCCGGAATTGACATGCTGGCACGGATGGCCAGCGGCAGGCTGCCTTCGCGCATAACCACCTCATCTCCCGTTAGCAGGTCGTAAGCTACACAAGCAAAAGGAATAGGGAGGTCGTTGAACGTTTCCATATTGTGATACCCTATGGTGTAATCGCTCAGCATATCCATGACAGTACCGCCACTAAGCAATCCGGTAGATATGTAAAACCGGTCTTTATCAAAGGGAATGGTTATAAGGGATTTGTCCGAGACTTCCTTTTCAGTAAAAAAGAGCTTATCGCGGGTGATCTTATCACTCAAAACATCCAGCCAGTTCTGGATACGCATGATACTGTCCATTGCTGCCGGACTGAAGCCGATGGCATACATGCCGCCCACGATGGCTCCCATACTTGTACCGGCAATGTAATCAATGGGAATACCGGCCTCTTCCAGGACTTTCAGTACGCCAATATGGGCAATGCCCTTCGCACCGCCACCGCTCAACACCAGACCCACTTTTTTTCGCCGGGGCACCTTCCCTTCCGTTCCAGGCGCTGCTTCTGCTCCGGGCGCTGCTTCTGCTCCGGGTCCTGCTTCTGCTCCAGGTCCTGCTTCTGCTCCAGGCGCTGCTTCTGCTCCAGGCGCTGCTTCTGTTGCAGGCGCTGCTTCTGCTCCGGGCGCTGCTTCCGTTGCGCGGGCCGTGTCCCCAACTCGGCAAAAACCGTTTTCCAATAAGAATTGCTGCGTCAAAACCCCTGTTTCCCAAGGAATTCCGAACAATGTGGCAGAGCCGGGAAAAATGCTCAAAAACAAAACACCCAGAAAGGTTATTGACTTCATTACCGGTTTTTTTACAAATTTATCATATTCTGGAAATTTTCATAAATTTGTATGAATATGATGTATAAAATTGGTGACGGGATCATATCTCCTCTGGGAGCCACCACTGAGGAAAATTACCAGGCTGTTAAAGCCGGTTATAGCGGAATCAGACAATTTCAGGCCGGATTCCGGGGTATGCCAGAGCCTATAAAAGCTGCCCTTTTAAGTCCACGGGATCTGGAAGCCCTTGCGGCTCCCTATTGCGGGGCGCGTACACATGCTATGTCCCGTTACCGTCAGGCAATGTCTGCTGTTTTTGAATCGGCCGTATCCAATACAGTTCCGAATCAATACCGTAACGATATCTTATCCAGCCGCCGGGTGGCATTTGTCTTTTGTACAACCAAGGGAGACGTGGATTCATACAGGGAACTGACAGATCATACTACCCGGCCCAGACTATATCCCTGGCACGTAGCGCAACGGATGATGGATGAATTGAAATTACCCGGAAAACCTTACGTGGTAATGAATTCGTCTTTATCCGGTCTACAGGCCCAGATAGTAGCCAACCGGTTACTGTGCAAAGGCAGTCCTTACGATTTTGCAGTCGTTATAGGTGTGGAACTGATCAGTATGTTTACCATTACCTTATTACGGAGTGCAGGACTTGTATCTGAACATTTTGTACGGCCTTTTGACAATACATACGACGGAACAAATCCGGGTGAATCGGCTTCCTGTGCTATTTATATGAGTGAGGAAAGATACCGCAAAGACAGGAAGGATCTTCATTTGCCGGCTGTGATAAAATTCGTAAGAGGTGTTGTGACTAACGATCCCTGTTACGCCAAAAAACCTCATCCGGAAGGGAAAGCCCTTCAACGGGCTTTGCATACAGTAATGGAAGAAGCGTATGTCCGGAACCTGTCTTTCATAAACGTGCACGGAGTAGGACTAAAGAGTTACGATCAAATGGTTCTTACGGTATTGGAAAAGAGCGGATTGCGTAAAGTGCCGATGAATTGTTTCGAAGGGAATTTCGGACACAGTTCCGGTTCTACCAGTTTAATGAACAGTGTGTTGGGAGCCAAATCCCTGGAGAATGAAGAAATATTACCCACCCTGGGGTATCAAAGAAAGGACGCACCCGGTAAAATACATATTGTTACCCAGGTGGAGTCGTGCCGGAAAAACAGTTTTCTGAACGTTTCAATGGGATTTGGAGGAGTTAATGCAGTGGCCTTATTTACCAAAGAAAGGTAGGTTATGATTATTAAATCTTATTGCAGGATCACAAACCATTCAGTAATTGTGGACGGAGAACGTCTTCCTGAACTTGAAAAATTCATGATGGGACACAATGTGGGAGAAGATCTGGATAACGTGTACACACAATTGAATGTCAATTACCACGACTACAATAATATGGATGATTATAGCAAACTTGGCTTTATTACGGCCGAGTTGCTGATGCGCCACAACAAGTACGATGTGGAACAGGATAAGCCCAATATGGGGTTACTTATTCATTCGCGTTCGGGGTGTCTGGGTGCCGATTACACGTTGGTCCGTGTTATTGAGGGATTGACAGTTAACGAAAGAGCCTACGAACGGGTGATCCCCAATGCAATATTAAGCAGTATTTCATGCAGACATAAAATATCCGGTGAAACGGGCATCTATCTTTCCGACGGGTTTATATATGAACAGTTTTTCAAAACTTGTTTTGGCATTTTTGAGACTGACCCCGGATTGAATACTTTGCTGGCCGGGTATGTGGAATGTTACGGAGGGTATGTATCCTCGTTATTGTGTTTACTTGAAAGGCCTTCAGAAAATTTCCTGATAGATTACGATCTGCGGGAAGAGCGTTTTTGCATTGAAATGTTACGGATCTATTGATATTGTTTAATGTGGTATTGATTTTGTGGGAGATTGAGTACCGGATTGCCACAGAACTAGTGCCGGATTGCCACAGAACTAGTGCCGGATTGCCACAGAACGATTATTGTTGAATTAACGGAATTATTGTGATTGAAGATTTTCCAGAACATTTAAGACCCTATACAGATAAAGAAATACCCGGGGCCATGCAACGAATTGCAGCCCATAGGTATTTTCCGCTTGTAGCCGGGATCATATTTCCGGGGATTACTCCGGAAGAAGCTATTGGTAAGATCCTTAAAATAAAAACCGTCTTTCAGTTCCAGATGGAATGGATGTACGCTTTCAATGAACGTGTCATCCGGACGACAATGGAACAATTTACTTATGATTTCAGTCCCCGGATCATACGGGACAAAGGATACCTGTATATATCAAACCATCGTGACATCATCCTGGATTCTTCCCTGTTGCAAATGGTATTTGTATACAACAATCTGCCTACCAGTATGATCACATACGGAGACAATTTACTGATCAATCAACTGGCAGAAGACATAGCCCGTTCCAACAAAATGTTTAAGGTAGTACGCAAGGGAAATAAGCGGGTCTTATTCAAGAATTCAACCATACTCAGTGAATTTATTCGCAGCTGTGTCAGGGAAGGGATTTCCTGCTGGATAGCTCAACGCAACGGCCGTACGAAAGACGGAATGGACAAGACCTCCCAGGCCCTCGTTAAAATGATGGCCATGAGCGGGTCCCGTAAGAATCCGATTGACAACTATGCTTCATTGAACATCGTTCCGGTTACCATGTCTTACGAATACGAGCCTTGTGATTATTTAAAAACCCGCGAACTGCTGGCTTTGTCGAAAGGAGAAACTTATGAAAAGGAAGAAGGAGAGGATCTGAACAGCATATTGACGGGTGTCACGCAATACAAAGGCCGGGTTCACATTTCTGTAGGTGATCCAATTACACGGGAACAACTTGAACCTTACAGGGGAGATGATTTTGCCACATTTTCCGGACGGGTCTGCGACCTGATCGATACTCAGATTACCAGCAACTACAAGTATTTTCCTTCAAACTACGTAGCATATGACCTGTTGCATGGTACAACACGGTTTAGCGATCACTACACCGCAGAATACAGAAGTGCATTTATCAAACGTATGGAAAAACTCTTCCTGGAGTCAGGTGCCCATACTCCTTTACGTGAATTTTTGCCCCAATCGGCTATCTACTCAGACAGCCTATCCCCGAACGAAATGAAAAGAGCCCGGGAAATCTTTTTAGGTATCTATGCCCACCCGCTGAAATCTCAGAGATTCTGCGCAATGGATTTTTCCTCTGAGTCTTAATTGACTGATCTACTGAATTTTGAATATTTCGCTTGCGGTTTCTTGCTCAGAATCTCTGAGATTTTTGCGTTCCAACCGCACCCGAACACTCCCGTCATCAGCCCTGATACCATATACTATGCGGTATAACCCTACCGGAAGTGTAAGATCTGTATTGAAAAGCTGTTCCTGTGTTACACCTCCTGATTCATACCCAAATCCCAATGTACGGTACCCTCCGTTTTCCCAACGCTGTATGGTAAAATCCGTATCGTAGGCGGGGAATGTGCCATCAGGCCCCGGAGTGGCGTGGAGACGGAGGCATCTTGGAGATGGCGCGCCACTTTTGTTCGCAAAAATTGCAGATGCTTGATTTGCAGTATATTGGATTTTAGCATCCGGGTGTGTGGCGCGCCATCTCCAAGATGCCTCCGTCCGGGCGGGGATCCCGGCGGTGCGATTAAGAGCCACACGCAACACTTCGCGGGAGGTTTCATCGGCAATTCCGTAAAGGGCGGTTGCGGCAGGTGCTACGGGAAAGTTGCGAGGGTTCAGTTCCGGGGCCATTTCCAATGCGTTAATGATGCTGTCTATGGCTTGAAGTGTGGCCGGGTTGTGGCCGGGTTTCTGCATGCCATGTTCACACAGTAGCTTCCAAAGGGTCTCCCTGTAGGGCAGGGGCGCTTCGTTAGCTATTCGGGGATTCATGACGTAATCCCAATAAAATTGAGTTGTGTCGGAAACATCCTTCAGGCGCAGGATCCCTTTCAGCCAGTCGTTCAGGGTTTCAGGAGTAGCTTCCAGAAAATCTTTTTCATTGAGCATGGCAACCAGGCGGGCTGCTGTTTCACGTTCGGATCCGGCCGGGATGCTGTTCAGAAATGTTGAAGTATGTCCCGGTGGCAGGCTTTTAAGGCGGGCAATGCGCAGGGAATCGTCAATAGCACACAAAGAGTCCAGCCGGGCTTTTGAAGGGGTACTCAACGAGTCGTCAAAGGCGGTTGCCTTGGGAGGTGTCAGGATATACTCCTCCATACCGTTCACAGGCCTGGGATCCCCGTCAAGGACCAGCGTCAGGGTATCAAGCGAAGGCACCGGGTAAGGCGCTGCCGCATACCAATGAGTCTGCCCGCCAGGCACGGCTTCAACCCCGCCAGGCACGGCTTCAATTCCGCCAGGCACGGCTTCAATTCCGCCAGGCACAGCTTCAATTCCGCCAGGCACAGCTTCAATTCCGCCAGGCACAGCTTCAATTCCGCCAGGCACAGCTTCAATTCCGCCAGGCACAGCTTCAATTCCGCTAGGCGCAGCTTCAATTCCGCCAGCAAAAAGCTCCCCTTCAAAATATGCCTCGATGAATAACGTTCCCAGCCCGGTGGTGAGGGAGGTCAGGCCGTCGCCATCGGTCAGGCGCTGCGCCAGAGGGTAAAACTCGGCATAATTATAAAGACCAAAAGATACCTGCACCCCTTCCAAAGGCAGGCCGGAGGCATCCACCACACGCACCACCGCTTTTTTGACCGGGGCATACCGCTCCAGAAGGTTCAACTCTGTGTACAACCCGTTGAAAGACAGGATTTCCTCCCCGTAAGATGTCCGCCGTTCATCACCGTTTCCGCGCAGGTCGCCGGGCACGAACGTGTGGATGAGCATGGCGCGTGAAGCCTCGTCCGTAAACCAGCCCCTATCCAGCTCGGGCTCGGGCTCGCAGGCGCCCAGGTAATACCACCGTCCGTCCACCCAAACCTCGACCCAGGCATGATTGTCGTTGGTGTGCGACCAGCGCGGGGCGTAAACCTGGCGGGCGGGAATGCCGATGCTTCTTAATGCCGAGACGGCCACTACCGATTCCTCCCCGCAGCGTCCGTAGCCGCGTGCCACAGTCTGAAGCGGCGCCGAGGTCCTGATGTCCGTGGGCCTGTACTCCACTTTCTCACGGCACCAATGGTTCACCTCCAAAACCGCATCGTACATGTTCAGATCCTTTACCCGGGGGTACAGTTCCTGATAAAACTCCTGGCGCGCATTGTCCAGGTACTCGTTATTCACCCTGGGCGGCAACACGTAATGCTTGAACAGATCCTCCGGAATGGCCTCTCCCCAGGGCATATCCTTAGTCCGGAAAGCCTGGCTAACTGCCTGTTGGAAATACTCACGGCTCTGTTCCGCCCTGTCATTCAGCGGCATATATTCATACAGGTATTCCAGTGCCTGCTTTTGTGTAAACGTACTGCAGGATGTGAACAGCAGAAGTGATGTCAGCAGGAGGATGCAGGTCTGTGCGGCGCGCAGGACTGAGGCATCTTCAAGCTGCCGCGCCACTTTATTTTTTAAAATTTTCATATATCAGAATATCAAATAATTAGGAATTTGCATTTTGAATGTGGCGCAGCAGCTTGAAGATGCCTTCTCTCTCAGACAGGTGCACGGCAGGTACACCGGTTTCCCGGATGATGCGGGCAACGTTGTCTACGGTGACGCCTTTGCCGGCCATGATGTCTATGCGATTGGCGGCCTGTTCTACCAACTTTTTCAGCATGGGGATACCTTGTTCGGCATTTGGGGCCTGGCCGGAGGTCAGCAGGGCATGAAAGCCCATGCTGATGATTTGTTCCAGGGCAGCAAAGGGATCCCGGCACTCATCGAAGGCGCGGTGAAAGACAAGGGTAAGCACGTATTCGGAATCGGTAGTATCCAGGGAATCAGACTGGCCGGTGGCCACGTGGATCATTTTTCGAAGGGCTGGCAGATCCGGATCACCCGCGGGCGTGAGGGCTCCAATGACCACACCTTTGACTCGGGCTTCCCGGCACAGGCGTATGCTTCGGCACATTTCATCCACCTCGGCCTGTGAATAACAAAAATCGCCGGGACGGCAACGGATCAGCACGTGCGCGTGCGATAAAAGATCAATGCGCCGGTTTTCCGCGTCAGATGCGGGTGCTCCGGGCAATGCGCATGGGGCAACGGAAGGGTGTTCGCTAAGCCGGGCAACGGAAGGGTGTTCGCTAAGCCGGGCAACAGAAGGGCGTTCGCGCAGGCGGGAGAGCCAGGCAGGGGTGAGGCCGCCGCATTCCAGTACAGAACAGAGTTCAACGCGGTGGGCGCCTTCCTGAAGCACGTTCAGGGCGCTTTCAATTCCGGTACAGCAAACTTCCAGAAGTACCATAAATACGGTTGTTGTAAAAAGCGAATTTAGAAAAAAATAGACTAATTTTTGCAGATAAAAAATTTATGGCTACTTTTGCACCCCATTTGATTCGTTAGCTCAGCTGGTAGAGCACAACACTTTTAATGTTGGGGTCCTGGGTTCGAACCCCAGACGGATCACTTGAAAAGCCCCCTGTCCAAGAAAACGGCAGGGGGACTTTTTTTGATTATGAGCGTAAAAATTGTCCGATCAGACAATTTTATTGTCCTTTTCCGGATCCGGAGCTTTCCCAG
>JBAZHT010000034.1:0-18294 GCA_041652255.1 Bacteroidales bacterium | reverse complement strand
AAAGATTCTGCGGAATGCCCAATTTGGCTGGCACTCCGTTGTTGACGCTGCCTTCCGGAAACAGCGGAATCTCTTTTTTGGATTCCATCACACTCAGGAAATCGGCAAAGTACCTTTCAACGATGCTAAGATTCATTTCATCCAGGATCAGAAAATGCGGTAAATCTTTGTGATTGTTCGCCTGAATGATCAGATCCAGCACACCACTGTCTGGCTTTACATATTCCTCTGGCTTTAGTGCATTGGGATACCCCAGTAGCGGTTCACGATTGGTCCAATCGGCCCCCACAGGAATGAGCCTATACTGACCCTCATCTTCACAAATCCATTGTGCAAACGCCTGTGCCAATTTAGTCTTACCAGATCCTGACAGCCCTGTGAGAATAAGGAAGGGTTTGGTGAGCAGCGAGGCTATGAATCTTGTGATCAATTTTTTTGAGTATTGAAGGCCAGAACTTTCAAGTGCATGGATGAAACCTGTCGTTTCAATATCAATCAGTATGTTTTGCTCTGTTACCTGATTAACATCCTCTTCACTTTTATCAATTATACGAACATATTCTTTGATGATTTGGTTTAAATCATTGGTAATTACTTCTGAAGGGGGCAGATTGTTCACATCGTATACCTTGTAAACATATGATCCACCATAGCGAAAAGGATCTTTAGCGAAATATGCTTGATAATACTCTTTTATCGTTTTTTTATTCTGGATATTCCACGATAATTTTGGAGTATTCGTATCGCTTATTCCATATGCTAAAATAAGCCTCTCAATATCTTTGTAGTAGAGATAAACGGGATAAATACCATTGCTGGTTTGGTTATCACCTTTAAGAAAGGAAATCCAGGGTACTGTCGCTTTTCCTCCACTTCCAAAGCTAACTTTAACCTTTGTCCCTTGATATTGCGAAACAAAATGTTTCTTTTTCATATTATCCGTTTTGGCTTGCTCAAGAAACATTATGAGTTGCTGATAAAAGCTGTTATTCTCTTCCATATCTATGTGTTGTAATATCCATAGAAAGCTATGAGCGTCTAGTAACGTAGCTTCCGGATCTTTTTTGTTAATAAAGTCTTTTACTTGCTTAAGAATTTCTAGAAAAGTAGAATAATTTACCCACGAAGCGTTTCCACTTGTTTTAAAGTTGCTGATTCCCAGTTGGCTGAAAATGTCATCAAAAACTTTCTGGGAAATGGGTAAATACTTGGAGCTATCCTTTATAAAGAATAAGAAGGCAATAAGCTGATAGGGTAGACCTTCTTTATGGAACATTTCGAAACACTCATTTTCTTGACGTTTATTTTTATAGAAGTCATATAGAAATTGTTCTACCTGTTTACTTGTAGAGTATTGGCTAAACTTAACTTTCTGCCTCCAATCAATAAGATTGTGATCTGTAGCTTTCTCTCCAATGTAAATCTTTAAATGAATTGCAGCATTGACGGCTTTAAAAATTGCCCCACTTCCAACATCCTCTTTCTTCCAGCTATCAATACCTAAAACCTGTTGCGCATTATTGTACACATCGTATTTATAATTCTCTTCTTTATTTATATATGGAGATTCTTTAAAAGCTAAGAATGGTTTACCGTCTTGACTTTTTATGAAATCAGAAAAGACAAAGAATTTTTCCTCTAATATGTTTTCATTTATCATAGCTGTGTACTTTCTAGTAATTATGTATTGGAAGTGGGTTCACGCGAGGTTCTTTTTATGTTTTATCAGTGTGACAAAGTCGGGGAGCGAAGTCTCGTCCTTGATGTTAAGGATCAGGGGGATGAGTTTCCCGACGGGGTTTGACTCGGCAAAAAGGGTTATTATTTCGGGGGAAAGGGGTAATTCAAGCACTACGGGACGGGTCTTGGCGGTGAAGTAAAAGCCGGCTTTGATCAGGTTTTCCCAGAGGGAGATCCAGACCACTGTTTTTTTCCTGTACGTGGCTTTCCCCAGCCAGGCGTTCCCGTCTTTATAGTACCGCCACTCCAGGTCAATGCCCGCATCGGCAAGGGACCGGAGGATCTTTTCCATGACCCGGAAAAGGGTGGGGGTCAGGATGCTTTTGAACAGGGCCTCATCGGGTTTTTGTTCCGGGTCCCTGAGGAGTTGTTTGGGGGTATCTGCTTGCATAGGTAGAGTATTTATTCTGTTATTAGGGCTGTGATTTCCAGATCTTTTGCGAGAACGGCAAATACTCAGGCAGGGCAGCCGAGCCATACCAGGTGAATATTTCATAATCCAGGAGACCATTTTTGATGGCAGGATCGGTCTGCAACACTTCTTTTGCCTCTTCCGGTGATTTCAGGTTGTCCAGAATGAAAATCCCCCGGTAATTCTTTTCGTTCTTGTCCAGGGGCCCTGCAACTATTAGGATGCCTTCCGCTTCCAACCTGTTTATGTTGTTCAGGTGACCCCTGAAACTTTCATTGATCAGTTCTTCGTCGGTAGTGGTATTGGGTCCTGATTTCAGCATGACCAGAAAGTAACTTTTCATGCCATATTCATCCCCACCCAGCTTTTGGGCCAAAGCCTTGTCGTAATCGGGATTTGTCTGGCCAAAAGCCAGGTTTACCGTAAGTAGTGTTATAAGTAAAGGCAAGTTTTTCATTGTCTTGATGTTTTATGCGTTACTATAGATAATATCGTACCATGGGTTTGTTGGGTGATGTCCTGTCGACGATTTGGAAGCCCACCCGTTCAAATGATTTGTAAAGACCGGTCCACAAAAAGGCGTCCGGGGTATTTTTTTTGGCCGGGATGGTGGGGTAGGCTTCGATGATCTTAATGCCTTGCGTTTTTGCGTATGCAATGACGCCTTTAAGCATCTCTACTGAAACTCCCTGCCGCCGGAATGCCTTGTCAATGAAAAAACAGGGCAGGGACCAGACTGCATTGTCGTCAATTCGTTTATGAACCCGGGATCTTTCAAGCTTCATAAAGTCTTCCCGCGGGGCAAAAGCGCACCAGGCAATCGGGCGGCCCTCATGGAAGCCAAGGACTCCTGCCGGCTTGTTATCGCGTACAATTTGTTGTATGGCCATCTTGTTGCCGTCATCTGACTTTCCTTTTACAAAATCGGATTTCTTGAGCCTGTAATACATGCACCAGCAACTTCCGCAGGCTCCCTTTGCCCCGAAGAGTTGCTCGAATTTGTCCCAGTTGTTGATGGTTAACGGTTCAAAAGTCATTGTTTTCTCAATTTAAGGAAATCACCATCGATGATCAATAATTTCACACCGTCCACTGTAGTTGAACGGTGGGAACTCAGATCATCTGTAACCACATAGGTCATTCCTTTTGTTAGGATGGATTTTGTACCATTCTTGAGTTCACTCACAAAATCGCCCTCCAGGCAATGGACTATGTGTCCTTTGGTACACCAGTGGTCTGCTACATAATCTTTTGAATATTCGACCATTCTTATTCTCAGACCTTCAAATTGCATGGTCTGCCAATAAGCCATGCCGGTTTCTCCTTTGTGTTCTGTCTTTGGAATGGTGGACCAATCGATGGTCTGGAATGGGATGTTCTTATTCATTGTATTGCTGTTTGTTATAGATTCGTTTTATTATGTTAATAATACTTGTCGATGCCGCCAAATCCCTTGATAAGTTTGTTGTTCCGTGTTTTTTGAATAAAGTTTGCCAGCCGTTTAGTAAATTCCTCCGGTCGGTTCCTTGCGCTGTCAATGTAGGCAGTTCGAATGCGCTTATAGGATTCCGGGAAGCTTATGTAGTTATTCCAAGCAGTTTTTTCTTTTTTGATTTCATCTAAAATATCTTTCGGAAAGACAAATTCCTGGGAGATAATTTCCTGAGCTGTATTTACAAATGTAGGATGAATTAGCTTGTTTTCGGCTAACCACCTAAGGCGTTCAATATTGGGTTGTGAATAGTTGCTCCCGGCTTTCCTGGGTGTGAATCGTTGCATGGTGTGGTCCTTGCCCATGGGTTTGTTTATGCTGTCTATCCACCCAAAACACAGGGCTTCTTCAACGGCATCGTTGTATAGGATACGTGCTTCGCCGGTAGATTTTTTGGCATAAACCAGCCAAATTTTGCTGCGAATGTTGAAATTATGCAGAAGCCAATTCCTCCACCCGGCTCGTGTCTTAATATTCAAGATAGGCTCCTGATTTTCCATTCTTCAGCTAACATAATTTTCCAGACCGCGTCTGGCTGTGCATTATAAATCAAGAACAATAAGGATATTCTCTTTTACTTTTTCAACAAGATCAACCGGGAGCTTTCCAACCTTTTTTATCAGTCGTTTGTTATCGATAGCACGAATCTGGTCAATCAGTATATCACAATTCTCGTGCATATTTGCTACATCTTCCTTTATGTGTACCCTCAATATATCTGATTCAGCAACTACATTTGTAGTTATCGGACAGATTAATGTAGATGGATGAGAGACTTTATTCAACAGGTTTGTTTGTATGATCAACACCGGACGTGTTTTCCCTGGTTCTGTTCCTATCTGTGGATTCAAATCTGCAATCCAAATCTCAAATTGCCTAATTGTCATAATCGACAGATTCAAATTCATTTAACACCCGAATGGATTCATCTTTGACCAATAGAGATTCCTCTACCAATTGTTCCTCAATCAGCTGACGCTTCTGAATCTTATTATAAAACGAAACAGCCTCATTAATATATCTGTTGCGAGGTTTTTTTATACGAGTCAGAATGCTCTCAGTCTCACAGAATGTTGAATCGTCTAACTTTAAAAGTACTGTTTTCATAGGATGAATATTTACCACAAATATATACTATTTGTATATACTTTCAAATATTAATTTGTGTGTTTATTCAAAATTTGAGGAGTAGTTTTCAAAAACAGGTCCTTTACCAACTACAAATTTGCCCTGGTAATATCGTTTTCTGATCTTGATGGCTTCCTCTGTCCATTTATCTACGCCATAAAGCTTCATTCGACAAAGATTATACACTTTCATGTTGTGAGGAAATTCCGCGCCTTGTAGGGTAGGCGACAGCAATTTGCAGGGGAAATCATTACACTCGTATCAATAAGTTACTCCTTTTCATTAGTCTACTAAAAATTTAAGCTAAGTTGAAAGCCGACGTTTTCACATATTTCAGGTCCATCGTAGACCGGTTTTTCGAACAGTTCTCTGATCGGTGTTTTATCGATGAGAGAACCCCGCAAAACGCGGAGTACATCGAACAAGCTGCGATTTTGCGTCTTGGAATGAGAGACATAATCTGAGCAAAAACTGTTTTTCCGGTATTCATTACGCATCACCTGTTGGTTCTGCGTATAAAAATATTTAATTCAAATCGTGTACAAGGTTAAATCCTTGTAATAAATTATATATTAACTAATTATTAATGTTCGTTCCGTTCTTAACGGGACAGTAGTGATCATTTTTTTATTGTTCCAAGTGAAGTCTGTCCAGTTTTCGTTTTCGTGTATATAAATTTTCATTCTCCGCAATGTCAGTTTTATGCTTAAGGGTAAACGGTTGCAAGTATGAAACGTTGGGAATTGTGGGCTTCGTACCTATCCGCCGAAACAAACGTCGATGCGGGGCAGAATGCTTGAATTAACCGCTTAAACCCCAAGATTTTATCACAATGTTAGGCAACGTTAATTTTACTTTTATAATTATCATAAATTGTAAATATTATCATTAATACTGTGGCAATTAATGCCATAGCAGAACCAAAATAAAATGGTGCATTTGAATTGACCTTATCATAAAGTAATCCTGCAATTAAACTCGCAGGTAATAAGGTAATTCCAAGTACCGCATGATAAATTCCAAATCCTGTCCCTTTCAAATCTTTGCTGACAATATCGGAAATCATTGCTTTCTGACTACCATCAGTCAAAGCGCTATAAAATCCATACATCATAAACAAGAAAATGAAAATATTTATATTATTATATCTACCAAAAAAATAATAAACAATCGCATATACTAAGAAACCGAGAATAATCAATTTTTCACGACCAATTCTATCCGATAATTTTCCAATCGGTATGGCAAGCAATACAGATACTGTATTAAATATCATATATACAAAAGGGATGTATGATTTATCTATGCCTGTTTCACTTGTTTTTACAAGCAACAAAGCATCGGCTGAATTACCAAGTGTAAACACAAAAATTATAATAAGAAAGAAATAGAACTTTTTGGGTAATTGTTTTAAAGAAATCTTATTGGTGGCTTCTTTTTTTTCTGCTTTTGCTTCTTTTATGAAAACAATAATCGTTAAAACACCAAGAATTGCAGGAATGGTCGCCAATAAAAATATGTAAGAGTAATTTAATGGGAAAATAGATAACAATAAGAATGCAATCAAAGGACCAACAATAGCTCCGCTATTATCCATTGCTTTCTGAAAACCAAAAGTTTTACCTACTTCATTTTTTTTAATTGAGCCACTTATAAGGCTATCTCGTGGTGCTGCTCTTAATCCTTTGCCTATGCGTTCAAAAAACCGATAAAATAAAATTTGAATTGGTATTCTTGCCAATGCATATAAGGGAGTTACAATAGCAGTAATACCATATCCAATAATCATGAATGGTTTGTTTTTTCCAATCTTATCACTCCAGTATCCAGAAATAGCCTTCAATAAAGATGCAGTACTCTCAGCAATCCCTTCAATTAAAGAGATAGTTGTTTTGGATGCTCCTATCGACAATAAAAATAATGGCATTACACTATATACCATTTTGGTAGAAGTGTCTGTGAAAAAACTTGTTAATCCCGTGAAAAAGGCATTTTTCTCTATCCCAAATATTTTTCCCTTTTTATTCATTATTAAAGTTGTCCCGGATATCTTTTTAATGTTGCCTAACGGATTGGCGGTATGTTTTTGTTGCCTATTTCGAAGCACTTCCCTGTCAAGTTACACGAAAGTTTATTAGATGCAGAAACGCTGAAACTCGCACTATCCCGGCAATAAAATATACCGCCTGTTAGGCTCTGGCTATCATTATTATATGTCATTTCTAAAGCAACATTTTTTATATTTCTTTCCACTTCCACATGGACATGGTTCATTTCTTCCTATTGTCTGTTCTCTTTTTATAGTTTGATTCTCTATTTGTTTCATTTTCGGTCTTTTCCCTCCAAATGATTTTGGATTTAGCATATATTCGAGTTCTGAAATATCTTCAGGATAATCAGGTTCAATACCACATATGAAAATCCAGTTGTTCTTTTCACATATTGATACTACCTCTTCCATTCGTCGTTCATTATTTACTCTTAACCGAATTGGATTTCCTGATGTACCTAATTTACCCATATCATTACTTGATTTGTTTCTAATTCCAATCCATTTGGTTTAATTTCTGTATCCGTTTGTTCCTTTTTTTCTGATAGTCAATAATTTCCCTGTACAAAGGGTGTTTATGGGAAACTATCAAATGTGTCAATCCACATGCAAGTGCATCATCTTCTCTTTGTTCTGTTACACAGACGATTCCAGTTATATCACCGCTATTATAAACGTCTTTTACAGTCAATTCCGTTTTTAGGGTTATCGCTTGTCCTTTTTCCCTTAATTCTTGAACAAGTTCTCTTATTGGTAAAGCCGTAAATGGAACAACTTCTTTTAGTTTTCTTGTCAAGTCCTCATATTGTTCTTTTATGTCCATGTCCATGTCCTTCCTATTATGTTGCTTGTCTTTCTAGCTTGAGCCTAACTTGAATATTGCTTCAATAAATCTATACCCTCAAAGTTAGGGGCATAGCCTCACTCCAACATCTTAACCCTCCAAAAAAACCTTTAAAAACCACCCTCAAAATCAACCCTCAAAACCCCAGCCCCTCAATCATTCCCCCTTCAACTTGCTATACACCGCCAGGTCCGTAAAAATACCACCGGTAAGTAATTCCCCGGCGCGTTCAATGCCTTCCAGCTGGAAGCCCAGGCGTTGGGGGATGTTGCGGCTGGCGGTGTTGGCGACGGCGCATTTGATCTGGATCCGGTTGATGTCCAGTTCCCGGAAGGCAAAGTCGCAGAGGGTGCGGACGGAGCGGGTCATGGTGCCCCGGCCCGGAAAATCCCGGGAGAGCCAGTAGCCTATCTCGGTTTTTTTGTTAACCCGGTCGGTGTCTTTAAAGCCAACAAGTCCGGCAAATCGGTCGTTCACGCGGATGGTAAAAGTGTATTCCAACCGGTCTTTGGGGGTGTTGACTACCGATTCAACAAAAGCCTGTGTATCTGAAAGTTGTTTGGTGGTTTCCACAAAGGGCAGCCAGGAACCCAGGTGTTCACGCTGGGTGTCAATGGTGTTAAAAATATCAGGCGTATCGGCCAGCTCCAGTTGCCTGAGTACAATGTTTTTGTCTACGTTCAGGATCATCTGTTTTGTCAAATGTTTACAATCAATTCCGATTTAACCAATTCGTATGCGGGTAAAGGTTCATATGCTTGTCCCTGCCTGAGCAAACCTGTTGTATCGCCTAAGAATTCAGGGTCGTTTATCTTAGCTTCCATGTTCAGAATAAACTCATTCCTACTCGGCTGGTTGTCGACCGAAAATTTCATGTATTCGCGGTAACATTTTAATAATAAACCTTTATCAAGCGAAGGGTAACGTGTAAGTGCTATATATAAATCGTACAAATCACGACCTTTTTTACGCTGGTATAGCGCACGTAATTTTGTACCTAATAATTCCTCTAGTTTATATGTATTCATGTTGCAACTGCCCTTAAACCATTTTGAATTGACCTCAAAAGGTATTTTAGCTAAATCACTTACAGAGAAATGTTCACGGGTATTGGTTTCTACTTTCAACCTAAGGTTCATCGTTGGAGGAAATTCAGACTCAAACCTAAAATACAGGGTAAAATTGTGGGCCTTAGGACTTCGCTTAGGTTCACCCAAAAAAGAAAGTCTTTCCTTTATTCTGTCTACAATAGGGCCAAATGGTTCAGCAGTGATTTGGACCAAATCAATACCTTCAGAATAACGTTGGGGAGGGTTCAAAAACAACTTGTGTAAAGCTGTCCCTCCTCTGAAAGCAAGGCTTTTAGCCAATAAATCATCAGAAAATAATTCAACGAGGGCACGGCAAATAACAAGGTCTTGTTCCACCTGTTCCATGGTATGCCAGGGTACTTGTTGGTTCCATTTTGAAATATATGCCTGAGGAATCATAGATCAATATCAATTTCGGTATTTACAATAACATTCCAACGATTGTCAGAAGAGAAACCTTTGGTTTGTCCCGATGCTTTTAGCGGTATTCGGAACAGCTTGTTTTTTTTCTTTTCTATAGCTTTGAATAAAGCATTGGACAATTGGGAATTTAAACAGGCAAATTCTATCAGGTAACCCAATCGTTGAAGTGTGGTAACGGTTGCATGTGCCAGAACCTCCTCGTTAAAATCAATTGGTTTCAGCACTTCCATTAATTCAAATAATATTATGGCAGCACGGTTTAAGCCCCCAATGCGTTTTTCAAATTGTACAAGGTCTGTAGCTGTAAGCAATGGGTTGGAAATGGTAAGATAGCCGGCTTCGGTTTTGCGTTTTTCCAATAGTTTTTCTGGAATTTCATTGATGCTTACATAGTTAATTGTCAATCCTTTTTTTTGAGTGGCACGCATAACAGGGAAATTAGTCATTACGTAAAATTCCTGTGGTTGCTGGTGCGATGCACCATGGTATGCGGCGGCATTTAAAAGAGATACGTAATAAGGCCTCTCAAGAAACTTAAAGAATGCATCCAAAAAAAGAGGAGGGGGTAATATACCCTTGAAAGCATATTGTGGTGGCAATATCAGATAATACCCTTTGTAAATAGAAATTATTTTCCCTTTCTCCGACAAGTGGCTTAATGCTCGCTTTAAAGCAATCTCACTATAAGTCGGTAATGCCTGTTTGGCAGATTCAATAGAAAAAGAGAAATCACCCTTCGATTGAAGAAATTCAATCCATGTAAGAATTCGTATTTCTTTTTGTCTGTCCATCGAAAGTACATTTTTGCGAAAGATACCTTTTTTTGGTAATTATCGCAAAAAATCTATAAATTCTCCCACAACCGTGAAATCGCCTTCTTCCTCTATCACTATGGGGCTGTAATCGGGGTTCACGGGCTTCAGGACGATGCGCTCGTGCTGCCATTGCCCGGTGTCACGGTCGTATGATTTTTCACTGGTGTAGGTCTTGATGGTGTAGCTCCCATTGTGGTCGGGGTCGTAGAGCCCGCGATGCTGCACCAGCACGATCTTGTTCTGGCGCGATCCCACCACGTTGGCCCGGAAAACGCACAGGCTGCCGTCCGGGATCCTCGGTTCCATGGAATGTCCTTTGGCTTGCACCACAAACATATTCCGGTTCAGGCGGCCCAGGCCTTCCACCTTCACCCAGCCCGTCTCCTCGGCGTATTGTCCTTCTCCGAAAGTGCCACAGGCGGCCTTCAGCGAGTAAAGCGGGAGAAATTCCACAAATTTTGCCGAGGCGTTCACCTCGGCTTCTATTCTGGGCCCGGGAGGGATTTCAGGCTCTCCAATGAACGCAGAGGCATGAAGGGGAGCCGTTTCCCCGAACCCGGCAACGGTCTGAGGGCGGGCAGGGGAGAGTTGGGCGGCAAAATGGTCGCGCAGCGCGTTGTCGCAGAAATAGACGTAGCAGCCTTTCATGCCCCGGGTCAGGAGGGTGCGGTAGGTGTTCCTGATGATGCGGTCTGCCAGTTGCCGGGCTTCCCGCGGGTCTTCTTTCATCATTTTTTTGATGCCCGCTATGGAGCGGTCCATGGAAGAGCGTTTGGTCACATCGGTGACCACCCGGCCGTTTTCAAAACGGATATCCGGACCCACAATTACGCCCACGTAGTCCAGCTCCAGGCCCTGGCAGGTATGGATGCATCCGATCTCGTTGACGGAATCAGGGGCAATGATCCAGGTGCTGCCGTCTTTGGTCAGGTTCCAGCGCATGGCAAAGTCGTATTGCGGGAACGTGATATCGTACGCCTCCGGATCCTTCTTGCTGGCCCAGTCCCAGCAATAGCCTGCCACCAGGCGGGATTTGTTTGCCTGGTTGTTTGCCTGGTTTTTTGCCTGGTTTTTTGCCGAGTTGTTTGTCTGGTTCTTTGCGGAGTTCTTTTCAAAGATGAGGGTCCGGAGCTCCGAGGGAGTGTCCATTATGCGGAAATCAAATTCCTGAGGGGTGAGCCTGATGTTGGCTGTTTCTTTTATCTGGAGGGTGTTTTCCAGCCAGGCCAGGTAGCCGTCGGATCCGTTGCACCGGAACTGGGATTTGAGTTTCAACCGTTGCACTTTTGCGCCTTCGCTTTCTGCCCAGTGCGCAATGAGGTTGGATTCGCCGATGTCTTTGATGTGGATCTGCTGGTCGTTGTCCACAAAGAAAACCGTGAACTTGGCGGCCCGGATCAATTCCAGTACCTGGTTTTCACCCCGGTTCTGGTAGAGACCGCTTTTCAGATTCAGTCGGTGGGCTTCATCAACTATCAGGGTATCGAAGGTGTTCTCCGGTGTGTCGCAGTAATCTCCGCTCCCGCCAAAAAGGTTATCTATCATCCGCTTTTTGAGCGTGCCGGTAAGTTTGGCCTTGTAAACGGCCCTTGGCGCTGCGTTCTTGGAAACGTACCTGGTGACCTGTCCCCGTTGGGTGAGTTCGGCCAGCAGGTTCACGGCCACCACGCTTTTTCCGGTTCCCGGACCTCCTTCCACAATCAGGACCCCCTTTTTGTCGCTGCGGGCTTTTTCGGCCAGTGAAAGTGCCGTTTCATAAACCCCCTTCTGCTCGTCAATCATGATGAACTCCCGCGTTTCTGCAGAGTCATGGCTGCGATCGTGGCTACGTTCCCGACTGTGATCATGGCTGTGATCGTGGCTGTCTTTTGGCCCATCTCTCATGATGAATTCCCGGTTGCCTGCAGAGTCATGGCTGCGATCGTGGCTACTATAGCGGCTGTCTTTTGGCCCATCTCTCATGATGAATTCCCGGTTGCCTTGAATCATGGACGCAATGCTGTCTGCCAGCTGTTTGGAAGGCCTCAGGCGGCCGTTTTCTATGCGGTACAGGATGTCTTTATTGTCCCCGTACTTGACGAATTTTTTGATGAATTCCCTGAGCTTGACGGCATCTGATTTAAGGAATACAGGTGCCTTACTTGTGTGATAGCTGTAAAATGGATTGGTGATTACGTTGTCCGGGTTGTAATTGTGCAGGTAGGCACAGGGAATCAGGTTTATCTGCTCATCCCTTACGGTCTGGTTGTAGCTTTCTATGAGAGCGGCATAAGACCAGGCCTGGTAGGAGGGGTGCACCGTCTCGGTTTCCCCGTGCTGGAAACGTGTGCGCACCATGGCGTCCTTGTCTGTGAGTTGTGCCGAAGACCATTGTTTGAGTTCAATTATGATTACCTGCTCCTTTTGCTGTTCGTTCAGACCGGTGATGATAAAGTCTATGCGTTGGGAGGTGAGAGGGATCTGGAACTCTATGGAAATGCCGGCGTCGGCTGCTATTTCATGATCCATTAGCACGTTGCCCATGTGCATCATGGAATTGGTCCACGACAAGACCTCGTTGGGAGAAGTGTGTCTGCCCAAGCGCTCGTAAAAGGCCTGGTTGATCTTTGTGTCTATTTCATTGTTCAGCACATCGGCCAGGAAACCTTCCTTCGTGGACTGGTAAACGATCATAGTTCAGTGTATTCTTGAGCGGGTCTATTTTTTAGCGGATCCAGCCGTTTTCCACCACCTCATCTCCACTACTGGGTTCCATCACCTCATCTCAGCTACGTGGCCCTACCACCTCATCTCCGCTACGTGGCCCTACCAACTCATCTCCGCTACGGGGTCTGGATTTCTCATAATTCAGTATATTTTTTAGCGGTTCCACGGGCTTTTTCCCGGGGGTATTTTTGCCCGTTCTTGATCATCTTTTCTTCCACGATCTGGAAAATATCCAGATTGTATTTATGCGCAAGGAAAAAGGAATAAGTCAGCACATCCGCCAGTTCTTCCTTTATGCGCTCAATATCTATACTGTCAATTTCATCCTCTTTTTTCCACAAAAACAGCTCGTTCAATTCGGCAGCCTCCAGCATCAGCGCCAACGCCAGGTTTTTGGCATCGTGAAATTGCTCCCAGTCCCTTTCGTTCCTGAATGCAATGATCTTAGTAATGATATCTTCGTAACGGGTCATAATGTTATCCGGTTTGAATGTTGGCTAATAAATAATTGTGTATTCCGGTTATAGTTATAAATGCATAATAGAAAAATGAGCGCACTAACTCTTTTACACCCACTGCACCCATAGCAATGTAAAGTTACTGACTTATTTTGAAGATTAAAGTGAATTTCAGAACAATATTCATAATTGTCCTAATAAATCGACGGTGGGGCAGGTTTTTGAATCTTTTAATGTTTCATTATGAAACAATTAGTTGTTAATAAATAAAACTTTTTGCAATTTTGTGGCGAATATATAAAGAGCAAAAGATGAACACAATCGTAACACAACAGGAAATAGGTAAGCGAATTGCGGCTTTGCGTAAACGTAAGGGGTTGTCACAGGAGGATCTGGCCAAATTATTAGATATATCCAGGCCCTCGCTCACTCAGATTGAATTGGGAAACAGAAAACTGGAAGCTTTTGAATTCCGGCAATTATCTCTTGTTCTTGGGTTTTCGATGGATGCGTTAATGACACCGGATTTCTCTGTTTATGATTTTTCGGATCCGGATCACCTGGAGAAGGAGACTGTTTTGGAAGAACGGATCTCCGTCCCTGTATTGCACGGGAACAAATTTAAGAACGTAATACTTTATATATTGGAGAAATGTGCCGGCAAACCCAATGTGGGGGAGACGGTGTTGAATAAATTGCTTTATTTCTCGGATTTCAATTATTACGAAGTATATGAGGAACATTTGACAGGAGCTGTGTATCGTAAATTGCCTTACGGCCCGGTTCCTCAAAACATGGACTCGGTGATTGATCAAATGGTCCGGAAAGGAGAACTCAAACGGGTCAAAACCAATTATTACGGTTTGCCTCAAACACGTTACATTCCCCTGATCAAAAGTGACCTTACCCAATTCAGGGCTAGTGAAAAAGAGATCATTGACAGGGTCATAGACCAAATGAGCGATTGGTCGGGAACAGCAATCAGAAACTATTCTCACAAAGATATGCCCTGGGTGGCATCCAAAGAGGGAGAAGAAATAGACTACGAATTGGTTTTTTACCGTGACCACCCATATTCAGTAAGAAACTAAAAAGAAGAAGATGAGTAGTGATGGAATTTCATCAATTGCCTGAAATTGATAAGGATTTAAAAAAATTATTGAAAAAGTACAGAACGCTGAATGACGATCTGAAGGTTGTCAAACAGGTTCTGGAAATATTTCCGGATGAAAGACCTCCGTTCAGCTTCAGAATTGATAACCTGGGCCTTTCCACTTGTGTAATAAAAGTCAAAAAAATTGCCTGCAAATCTCTGAAAGGACGTGGCGTAAACTCCGGCTTAAGGTTAGTTTATGCTTACTTCTGTGATGAACAAAAAATCGTTTTTATTGAACTATATCATAAAAACGTAAAAGAGAATGAGGATCGGCAACGGATCCTTACACATTTTTGGTGACCTTATAAACCTGACCAGGGGCAAAAACCCCGCAAAACTGCCCCTGGTGTTAATCTTCAAAGAACAGTCAATTTGCCAAGAGCCTTATACAGAGCTTTTTACAAAATTGCCCGTTATGTAGGCAGATGCACCAGGGGCAAAAACCCCGCAAAACTGCCCCTGGTGGGTACGTTTCAAGCCTGACCAGGGGCAAAATCCCCGCAAAAGTGCCCCTGGTGGGTACGTTTCAAGCCTGACCAGGGGCAAAATCCCCGCAAAAGTGCCCCTGGTGTTAATCTTCAAAGAATAGTCAATTTGCCAAGAGCCTTATACAGAGCTTTTTACAAAATTGCCCGTTATGTAGGCAGATGCACCAGGGGCAAAAACCCTGCAAAACTGCCCCTGGTGTTAATCTTCAAAGAATAGTCAATTTGTCAAGAGCCTTATACAGAGCTTTTTACAAAATTGCCCGTTATGTAGGCAGATGCACCAGGGGCAAAAACCCTGCAAAACTGCCCCTGCTGGGTACGTTTCAAGCCTGACCAGGGGCAAAAACCCTGCAAAACTGCCCCTGCTGGGCATGTTTAGTTTAAAAGCAGATCAATCGTATGTTGCACTAAAGTCATATCTCCCCACATGCCGTGGTGGGGGATGACCACTTTTGCCTGCGGGTACCTTTCTTGTACTACCTTAAGGGCTAAAGGCCATTGTGACATGTTGGCATCTCCGGTAAATCCCAAATTATTGGCAGAAAGGGCTTTTACCATGCACCCTCCGAATAACAGGTTACATTCTTTTATATAGATTACCACGTTGTCAGGTGAATGCGATTCTCCGGGGAAGATTACATCAAAATCCAGGTCCCCTATGCGAAGAAATAGGCCATGTTCCAATTTGTAGGTCTTATTGGGTTTGGTAAAGACCATTGTTTCGTATACCTGTTTGATATGTTCCTGCGCGGGAGTGAGCCAGGAAATGAGCTGCTGCTGTGTGTGCCGTCCTTTCTTGTCAATCAGTTCACACGTTTTGTCAGCCCCGTAAATATCTATCCCGTGTTCTCTCAGGTACTGATTCCCTCCCAGCTTGTCCACATGAAATCCCGTATTGATGGCCGTGATTCTGCCGGGTTCCAGCTGCTGTTGCACCCAATCCAGCATCAACGCAGTTGCCAATGTGTTGTAAGGCGTATCTATCAGGACCACTTCCTTTTCCGATGCTTTGACCACCAGTGAATTGGATTCTCATGGAAAATAATGCGTTACCACGTATACAGAATCCGACAATTTTGAGACATACAGATCTTTGCGCAATTTTGTCTCAAATTGTGCAAAAGCGGCATGTAACATCCCGGTCAATGCCAAGAGTATTGTAAAAATTATTTTCATAGCCATATTGTTCGTATGGTGGTTATCTAGCTTCGGATGCGTAGCCACGGCGTTCCTGTGGTGATTTTCTAGGTTTGGTATCATAGCCACGTTATTCGGGTGGCTGTTTAACTAACTTCGGATGCGTAGCCAAGTTATTGGTGTGGCTATTGCTGTTTCTGTTTCTGTTTCTGTTTGTGTTTGTGTTTCTGTTTCTGTTTCTGTTTGTGTTTGTGTTTCTGTTTGTGTTTCTGTTTGTGTTTCTGTTTGTGTTTGTGTTTGTGTTTGTGTTTGTGTTTGTGTTTGTGTTTCTGTTTGTGTTTATGTTTATGCAGATCCGGAGGTATTGTTTTTTGCCCGTATCCTTTGAGCAACAATAGTAATGGTAACTCCAATGGCCATCCCCAGAACAATGATGATCCAGAATCCGGCCTGCGAAGGCTTGCAGGTAATTTTAGAATACATACCTATGTAGGCTGCGGCCGGCCCCAAAAGAATAAGCAAAACAGTAAGCGGTAGTTTTTTCATATTCGTAGCAATTAATTAATACACCGGAAATTTAGTACTTTTTTTCTGTGGGGGAGGTGGTAAGTAGCAATAAACGGGAAAATCTTTGCATCATTCACATTAACAATATGTTGCATGTATCTGCAATACGCACATCACTTACCACCTCCCTGCAAAACCAGGGGATTTGGCATATTGCAGGGGGAGGTGGTAAGTAGCAATAAACGGGAAAATTTTCACAACACTCACATTGACAACATGTTGCACGTATTTGCAATATGACCATCACTTACCACCTCCCAGCATCTTTGGTGCGTCAGCTTGAAGATACCTTATATGGTTTATATTTGTAGTATGAAAAACAAGCTACGTGCCGAATTATGGGATAAGCTGCATTTCATTCTGAGTCATTCAACCGATCGGATGATCCGTGTTGCATTGTGGTACGATGGGCTGATCCAGATTGATGCTTTGAAAAAGGCACTGGAACATGTAACGGGTAAAAATCCCATTCTGCACAGCTCGTTCCGGTATCATGCTATGAATCCTTACTGGGAGATACAACATTATTCCATAGATGACATACTGACCGTAACAGAAACCAACCATCCGGAACAGGCAACATAGCAGTTCTTCAGGCAGGTAATTCCCACAGAGAGCAAAGTTCAATACAAGGTGGTCGTGATCAACCATAATAGCAATTCAAAGCTCTGTATGATAATCAACCACATGTGCATGGATGGCCGGGCTATCCAGATCTTTCTAAGCCAGGTTGCTGATTCCTATTCCAGAATAACGAAAAGCCTGCCTTTGCCCGAAATACATAGTGGTAGCCGCGCTCATTCAAAGATCTATAAAGGACTCACATTCCCGAACAGACTGGCAGCCGCGGTGTTGATGAAAAACATTTCGCGGATCAAAGAAAAGAGAACGTTCGCTTATACCAAAGAAGACCCTACGGATAAACTTGAGATGATCACCGTGAAATGGTCCGGTGAAGAGATTTCTGCTATACGCACAGCCGCCAAAAAGAACGGGGCCACGGTAAATGATCTGCTGCTTTCTTTTTACGCGTACGCACTTTACGAAACTTGTGATTTTCCCAAAGAAGAACCATTAACCATCACCTGCATGGTTGATAACAGAAGGCATATTCAAGACAAAGAAAGTACGGGCCTGACCAACCATGTGGGATTGATGCAAATCAGAGTTGACGGCTGCGGATCGACCATAAACCATACTGTAAGTAAAATGACAAAAATCACAGTCCGGGAAAAAAAAAAGCGATTCTTCGGCCTATCCGGGATACCCTTGATCCGTTTGGGCTATTATTTGCCGTTTTTCCTGGTCAAACCGGGAACGTTACTTTGGTTTTTGAATCCTTTACTTGGATTCAGCAACCTTGGGATTGTTCAGGAAGACCTTTTTAAACTGGGGAAACTCAACGTTGTGGACGGATTGTTTTTTGGTCCGGTACAGTATAAACCGTATATTAGTCTTAACATACATATGATGTGCAATGCATTGTATTTTTTTCTGTAGCGATTAGGGGGAATGACAAGGACCGTCAAAAGATCCTGCAATTGTTTGACACCATGAAACACCATATGAATGCATTTGTGAATGAGCAACATCCCGCAACAGAAGCATAACAGAAGCATAACAGAAGCATAACAGAAGCATAACTGCAACAGAAACCTGATCGCAACAGAAGCATAACAGAAGCATAACAGAAGCATAACAGAAGCATAACTGCAACAGAAACCTGATCGCAACAGAAGCATAACAGAACCATAACAGAAGCATAACAGAAGCATAAATGCAACAGA
>JBAZHT010000033.1:0-18423 GCA_041652255.1 Bacteroidales bacterium | reverse complement strand
TGAAATTTCATCCAGTCGCCCGCTCCAGAGGTATTTTTTTGTTTCACTTGCCAGAACTCCGCTCAGCAATATGAGGGAAACCAGGTTGGGTATGGCCATCAGGGCATTCATGGAATCGGCCAGGTCCCATATCATGGACAATTTTGCCACTGATCCCAGGAAGACAGCTACGATCCATATTATTCTGTAATACACAATAACACGTTTGCCTCCCAGGTATTCTATGGCTTTTTCCGCGTAGTAGGACCAGCCCAGTATGGTGGAAAAAGCAAACGTGATAAGCCCCACATTTAAAATGAGGGGGCCAAAAAAGGAAATCTTGCTGAACGCCATTTTTGTCAGTAACGCACCGTCTGAATAATCAATTCCCGGATACCTGAGAATGCTTGTCACCAGGACAAGTCCCGTCAGTGCACAAACGACCACCGTATCCCAGAACGTACCTGTTGCCGAGACGAGTGCCTGCCTGACCGGATTTTTTGTTTTGGCCGCAGCTGCGACGATGGGCGCCGAACCCATCCCCGATTCGTTGGAAAAGAGCCCCCTTGCAATACCGTAGCGCATGGCAACCATCAGACCGCCGCCGGCCATGCCTCCGCCAACTGCCTTAAGAGAAAAAGCCGATTCAAAGATCAGGGAAACAGCCTTTCCCAGATACGAAGCATTCATGAATATTATGACAATACATCCCAGAACATAGAAAAAAGCCATGAAAGGGACCAGGAACCCGCATACTTTGGCAATACCCTTTATACCAAAAAAAATGACAAGTGCCACCATAAAAGATAGTATGCCACCTGAAATGTAAGGAGATACGTTGAACGTCTCCCTCAGCATGGTAGATATGGAATTGGATTGTACGGAACAGCCTATACCCAGCGCAGCGATAATGGTAAATACACAAAACAGAACAGCCAGCCATTTCATGCCCAGACCGCGTTCCAGGGCGTACATGGGGCCACCGAGCATGGTTCCGTCCGAGGTTTTTACGCGGTATTTGACCGCCAATAAACCTTCGGAATATTTTGTGGCGATCCCGAATACCCCGCTCAACCAGCACCACAGCACGGCACCCGGACCTCCCAGAGATACGGCAGTGGCTACCCCTATGATATTGCCAGTTCCAATGGTAGCAGCCAGTGCCGTGGCCAGGGCTCCAAACTGGCTTACATCTCCTTTGGAATCCCCGTCACTTTTTACCGAGAGGGCGATCCCTTTGAATATCTTGCGTTGAGGGAACTTCAGACGAATGGTCAGAAAAAGGTGGGTACCAAGGAGCAATATGATCATAGGCCAACCCCATAACAAACCGCTCAGCTTGTTAAAAAAAAGTTGTATGTCCTGCATAACGCTTTATTTATTAAAGGCCTCCAGCCCTTCCCGGAGAAACCTTACGTATCCCTCAACGTCCAGATCATAACTGCGGGGTGCCAGCAAAGGATTTCCCTCATGATCCAAAATAATATAGGTAGGCTGTGCATTGACCTGATAACGCGTTCGTACAAACCAGGAATTGATCCTTCCCAGTGTACGGAGTTCCCGGCCCCTTTCATCGACAATCCAATCGTCTTCCCGGGCGGTGTTCTTGGCGTCCGAATGCAGGGCAAGTATCACATATTCATTCCTTAAAAACTCCTGTACACGCGGATCGCTCCACACCCGTGCCTCCATTTCCTTGCAATTAACGCATCCCAGGCCGGTAAAATCGAGAAACACCGGTTTGTTGGTCTCTCTGGCGTACTCCATAGCTTCCTGGTAATTGAAAAAACCGTCCAGTCCGTAAGGCAACTCAAAGATATCGCTGTACGATCTGCCGGATGTTTCCCTCACGCCCGGGGCCGGGGTTGAAGAAGCGGCTCCTATTACAAAATCCTGTGTGCCCAGCGGCGGCAGGTAACCCGAAACAGCTTTCAGAGGGGCTCCCCACATTCCGGGTATCATGTATACCACAAAAGAAAAAACAGCTATGGCAAGGCCAAAACGGAAGACCCCAACGTGTTCTGTCGGGGAATCGTGACGAAAACGGATCTTGCCCAACAGGTAAAATCCCAGCAAGGAAAAGATCACGATCCACAGAGCCAGGTATACTTCCCTGTCAAGCAGGCTCCATTGGTAAATCTGGTCAATGGTGCTGAGAAATTTCAGGGAAAGGGCTAATACAATAAATCCCAGAACCACTTTCACGGAATTGAGCCATTCTCCGGATTTCGGCAAACGCTCCAAAAGGGAAGGAACAAAAGCCAGTATGGTAAAGGGAAAAGCAAAAGCAATGGAAAAAGCCAGCATGGTCACTATCGGTTCCCATACCGCTCCCTGGGTGGATTCTATCAATACAGTCCCGACTATGGGTCCGGTACAGGAAAAAGAAACCAGAACCAGTGTAAGCGCCAGGAAAAATATACCCAGGATTCCACCCTTGTCGGCTTTTGCATCTGTTTTTGTAGTCCATTTAGCAGGGAGCACCAATTCAAACGCCCCAAAAAACGATGCCGCAAAAACCAGGAACAGAATAAAGAAAATAATATTGGGGATCCAGTGTGTGGCCAGCCAATTGAAAATGTTTGCCGTAACAGAGGCTCCCCCGGTGAAATACGTGATCCCGATTATAATGGCTATAGGCAGGGTGTAGAGCATTACAATAAAGATACCGTACAAAGCTGCATTCAGGCGGTTTTTTCGTTTGTCCGAGCTTCCCCTGAGGAAAAAAGAAACCGTCATGGGCACCATCGGGAAAACACATGGTGTAACCAGTGCCACCAGGCCAAAAGCTATGGCCTGTAAGATGATCTTCCAAAGAGAAGCAGAAGCATCCTTTGTGGGCATATCCGGAGTCCCGGCTGTAACAGGTGCGCCCGGATCTCCCAGAAATATTTCAAAAAATTCTTCTTCAGGAGGCAGACAGGATGTCCCGTCACATACCTGCCATTCCACAGTGGCCCTGATTGCAGCAGATGGCACTTCCATACGGACTCTCTGTAAAAACGTTCCGGTACCTGCGAAAGATCCAATATTCATATTGAAAAGGGGATCATACTCTTTGGCGGGAGGTGATTCCATGAACATTTCCTCTACCAGGAAAACACCCTGCGGCAAATCAAAGGAAAACCGTGTAGGCTGGGGCCCGTTCTCATACGGACCCAGATCGTACATGTGCCAGGAATCTTCCAGTGAGGCAGTGAAACGTATTTCAAACAGATTCCCTTCCAACAGATTGACCTGGTAATTCCAGGAAGCCGGCTGCTCTATAAACTGTGAATAGGATACCCCTGAAGACAACAGTATCCCCAGAAAAGCAAGAAATAATTTTCGCATAATTAAAAGGCTACACCAAGTGAAATATTAGTTTTCGGCACCACACCCTTGTACCCGAACTCCCCAAAACCCGAAGGTACTGATACAACTGAGGGATACCTGGTCCTGAAGCCGGTAACGTTAGGATAACGCAGGCCTCCACCTACGTTCATGTCCATGGTAAAACGGCCAAACATAAAGTGAACACCAAACAACACCCCCGCCATGACAGTATTATAACGGGTATACATATCACTGTTGGTAATATTCGGGAGGTCCTGCGGGTCAATGTAGTCAGGAAGCCTGTTCTTTTCTTTTAAAAAACGGTAAGAAACATAAGGTCCGGCATAAACCTGTACCTTGCGGGGCATGCGTGCAAAAAAGACCTTATAGATACCTTCCAGTCCAAATCCTTCCAGTTCGCTGAAAAAATTATCTTCGTTACGGAAAATCGATTCTCCCATCAGGGTAACGGAGGGCATCAGGGACAGCGCGGAATTGTAAAAATTCCGCTGGTACCCGAGGGCAAATGTTCCTTCGAAAAAGCGTGTCGGCTCAAGGAAAAGCTCATTTCTGTACCAGCTTTCCCGGGCAGGATTGTAATTTTGCCCGTAAGTACCGATAACCATAAGCATCAGCACCAGACTTAAAACCAATTTTTTCATAAACAGTTCATATTAAATTTATAATCCAAACGATCTCATTTTATAGGCATCTATGCATCCGTCCAATCGCTCCCTGGCTGTAGTGTCCCCGGGAACGTTGTGAGAAGGATGAATATGTAATTTCACACCGCGATCTGCCAACATTTCTGCACATGTTATTACTGTCATCCACACCAGCGTAATGAAACACATGGTGGAAACAGGTCCTATTTTATCAAAATGGTCTTTCAGGGGAACGGATGCATCTGTCAGAGGAGCACAGGAATCCACCACAACATCAGCCAGTTCAAACAGGTTCTTGCCATATGAATGACGCGGTTTTTTACCTTTTGACTCAGCGGCAGAGCCGTACACGATGACTTTCATGCCGCGTTTTTTGGCTTCCAGGGCTACATCAATGTTGACTGCATTGATGCCGGTATGGGAAAAAATCCATAGGGTATCGCGCTGATCAAAGTTCCACGAACTCATAATAGCTGTCCCGTAACCTTCTGCTCTTTCCAGAAAAAGAAACTGGTGTATTCCGCTTTCTCCCGTAATTCGGGTGAAGAAAGTAAGCGGTTGTTCAATAAGAGGATGAAATCCGACAAAACCTCCTATTCTGGGGTACATTTCCTCTATAGGCAACGTGGCATGGCCACAACCGAAAGTATGGACCCAGCGTCCTGCCTCTATACTGTCTGCCATAAGTGCAGCTGCTTTACGAATATTGACTGTCTGTGTTTCCTGGATCTTGTCCTGCAGACTACGTACATTATCAAGCCATTGATTTGCCAGCATAATCATTTTTTTACGGGTTCAATCTTTCCCTTCAGTGACATAAACAAATAAAGGAGTGTCATAACTGCCCATATGATCAGCAAATATAAGGGAAAAACACGAATGGGCAGAATACCCATTAAATAATTTAATAAAGTATTACCGCCCAGGGCGATAACCATAGCGATCCCAATAGCGGTTCCCGACAGTGATTTGTATCCCGTTCCTATATATGATATAATAACCGGGAACGTTGCGCCCAGCCCGGTACCTATAAGAATTACAGAGATCATGGGATGTATCCCTGCGTAAAGTCCCGCAAAACCCGCCACGATGAGTAACAAATACCCCCACAGTATTTTCCACGGGGCATAATGAAGGGATAGCCAGCTCAAAAGAATCCTTCCGGAAGCAATACCCACAACCATAAACGTCAGCAAGAACAACGCTTCCTGCTGGGGAAGGCCGTATGCCGGACTGTCCTGCAAAAATACAGGGATCCAGTTACTGCACAAACCTTCCAGCGCAGACTGGAAAAAAAGAATAAAGCTAAACAACAGCAATGTTGGTTGACGCAGCAGCAGGAATCCTTCCTTTACGGGAAACCCCTGACGGACTTTGGCTTCGGGAAAGCGGATAATGCTGAAATAAACAAAAATCAGAAAAAGAAATACGGCCATATATTTGAGTATCCTGGCATAAGGGATGTCATCGAATATTCCCAGGATAAGGGGCATCAGCAGGGCCCCCATCCCGTAAAAAACGCCCAATATACTCAAATTGGAACTTCTCCGACGGTCATCGGAAGCATCTGTGACCAGGGCATTACAGGCTCCGTTTAAAATACCTCCCCCGGTACCAATCACAAAAACGCACGTTCCCAGCAGGGATACTGTCCGGAAAGAGGCCAGACCCAAAAAGCCCAATACGACCATGGCAGATGCAAACTGAAAAGGAGTTTTGAATCCGTACCGGTCGCACCATGGTCCGAAAACCAAAGATCCGGCCAAAACACCCAGCGGCAAAATGCCTGCAAGGGCCGAGGATTGTCCCATGTCCAAATGCAGTGTTTCTCTGAGGGACGGAAGTATAGATCCTAAAGTGAGAAAAGAAATCCCAAAAAAAACAATACCGGCGTAACCGGCAGCCAGAACCTTACTGTTCTTCATTTTTTTTAATTGCGTTAAGTGCCAATTGTCCGGCTCCTGTCAGGCCGGCTTTCTGCCCCAGACCCGAGGCTTCAAAACGGCATTGGCGAATGCTTATTGGTTGTGCCCATTTACAGGCTTCGTAATAGATCCTGTCCAGGAACTGCCCGGCCGGTCCGAATACCCCGCCTCCCCATACGATCATTTGAGGGTTGAAAATACTTACCATATTGGCAGCTGCCATACCCCATAATTCCACAGCTTTGTCAATGACCCTCATGGCTACAGTATTTCCTCGTTCATAGGCCTCAAAAACAGATCGGGAATCGGGATAAACGGCAGGCTGGCCGGATAATTTCCTGGCCTGGGCGGCTATTCCGGTTCCGGATGCATGGGTTTCAAAATACCCGCTGTTCCCGTATTCTTCCATGAATGGAAGTTCAAGCGCCATCCATCCTATTGCGCCGGCGATATCGGCACTTCCGTGGAGCACCCTGCCTTCTGCCATGATCCCGGCGCCTATCCCGGTACCCACACTCATGAACACCACGTCGGAGAAGCCGCGGGCAACTCCCATGCCTGTTTCTCCAAGAATGTAACAGGTTCTGTCACTGGCTACGATCACTTCAGTAGCAGGAATGGCATCGGTTATGTATTGTTTCAACGGGAAACTGTTCCACCCGGGAATATTCGGGGCCCATACTTTTTGGGTATGTTTGTCGGCTATGCCCGGGACACATATACCTATGGTTTTTTCGCGGTCCGAGGGAATATTGTACTCTTCAAGTAACGTTACACATAAGCCTGCTATCAGCTCCGCTACACGTGTTCCGGTACGCCCTTCCAGAAAAACAGTCTTGTCTGTAATTATATCTCCGGAATCACTAAAAAGGGCTGCATGCAACTTCGTCCCGCCCAGATCAATACCAATGGCTTGCATATAAAAGTATCAGATAAATTTAACGCCCAGACTTTTCATGTTTTCTATTGCGGCCCGGTGGTCTTTTTGATTCACATATGCAAGTCCTTCCATTAACACCTGGACTTCATATTCGGCTTCTACAAGATCCTTTACAGTTTCAAATATACAGTACTCTGTAGCCACCCCGCTTACTATTACCTGTTTAGGCAATATCTTGTTCAAAGGGGTCTTGTCCGAACGGACAGCGTTGAATCCCGAATATTCTTCCTTCAATGGAGATGTCCCCTTGCGAAAAATGCGCATCAGGTGAGGTCTTTTGTTGGGATCGTTAACTCGTGTATAATAGGAAAGATGGATCTCCTGTCCCGAAGTGTTCACCACACAATGAGGAGGCCATTGTCCGCCGTAACCACTGAAAGAACAATGATTATGGGGATGTGTGTCACATACATACACCACGTTGTCGCCTGGATGCAAATTGATGTAATTGATGCTGTGCAACATGGCATTCTCTGCATTCTGACAAGCCATGGATCCCGAGATAAAATCGTTAAGCATATCCACCACTATGTGGGTCTTCGGATGTTCATACATGATTCAACTCTTCTTTTATTGTATATATTAACTTCATTTTCAGATTATAAAGATCATCTGATATATCAACTTTATGATAATGGGGATTGATGATCCTGCGTTCCGTTGGATTCATACGGGAAAGCTCAAACAGATATTTTTCCCTTTTTTCCTGCTGGGAATTTTCAGGCCTGGTGCGTATCCCGTCTTCAATAAACTTAAACTGCAGTTTTTCGGCAGTGTAGGCACCTTCCTGAAATACGGTTGTTCGGGTTTGGTCGTACTCATCACGCAGCACGATCTCTTTACGGTTTTCCAGAGCAACGGCAAGCTTATCCCCGCGAAGGCAGGTAACATCCGCTTTATTTTCGTTTTCCTGATAGATCCGATAAGTTACCTGGAAACCGGGATTGATGACTTTGGCTTTGTCTTCAGATAATTTTAAAACGGGTGTATCCCTTATTTGTACCATTTTATAAACATTCCCAAAACAGGGATTGTGTTTGCTTGTGGCTATGGCATCTCCCACACCGTAAAAATCTATGGCAGCATTCTGACGCTCCAGGTCAGATATAAGGTATTCATCCAGGGCATTGGAAGCAAATATAACACAACTGCTGAATCCTTCTCTATCCAGTATTTCCCGGCATTTTCGTGAAAGGTAAGCCAAATCTCCGCTATCCAATCTTATACCAAAAAACGGACTGTAGTTGTTGTCTATATCGTTTTGCCGGAATGCCTTTATGGCATTATGAATCCCGCTTTTAAGGGTGTCGTAGGTGTCCAACAGCAGGATAAGACCCTCTCCCATGTGACTTTTTATATAGGCATCAAAAGCTTCAAATTCACTTTTTATGCTGCATCCAAAAGCGGTAATATAGCTGTGGGCCATCGTTCCGGTACTGGGAATGCCAAATTCTGTCGTCGCCAGAATGTTTGAGGTACTCACACAACCTCCTGTATATGCAGCCTTGGCTCCGTGCAATGCCGCCCAGGGTCCGTGAGCCCTCCGGGAACCGAACTCACTGATTGGTTTATTGGTGCTGCGTGTAACACGGGAGGCTTTCGTCGCCACAGCCATCTGGTGGTTCATAATGGTCAGCAGGGGTGTTTCCAATATCTGGGCCTGGAGCAACGGAGCTACTACAGTGATAACCGGCTGACGGGGAAATACGATCTGGCCTTCTTCCATAGCATAAACATCGCCTGTAAAACGCACATCGGGCAACATTTTGCAAAAGCTTGAGTAACTCGCTTCCGGAAGGAATTTTTTAAAGAAAGATTCAGGGCGGGAGCCGAACCCGGCAATCATTTCCAACACTTCGTTAATACCGCTCACCACCGCCCAGTTGTTGTTGTCGGGAGCGGTCCTGTAAAACATGTTGAAAATGGCTACAGTTTTATCCAAGCCCTTGTCTACAAAGGTTTTTCCCATTGTATACTGGTATTTGTCGGAGCAATAAGAGTGGCTCATAATCCGGTTTAAATTGTAAAGGTAGACAAATTAAACGTATCTTTGTGGGTTATTACAGCAAAATCTATGAAGAGTATTTTTCACAATAATACAAAATACGCAGTCATCGGATCGGGCAGCTGGGCAACCGCACTTATCAAGATCCTGCAGGATACTCAGGATGAAATTCTGTGGTATGTCAGGGATCAGCATATAATTGACTTCATAAGGGAAAACAACCATAATCCGCAATACCTTCAGGCTGCCGCACTGGATCCGTCACGATTGATCATGAGCTTTGATATCAACCGGATCATCCGGGATGCTGACGTGCTCATATTCTGTATACCTTCTACTTATTTTATCAGTGAAATGATCCCTCTCACTGTTTCTCTGGAAGAAAAATTCATTGTTACTGCCATAAAAGGCCTTATTCCCGAAAGAAACATTTCCGTAACCGAATATTTTAACCGTATTCATAACATTCCCTACGATAATATTGGGGTTATCGCGGGGCCAGTTCACGCAGAAGAAGTAGCTATGGAAAGACTTTCCTATCTGAGCGTAACCTGTAAAAAGGAAAAAACAGCCCGCAAGCTCGCCGAAGCCTTTAAATGCCCTTATATTCAAACAAGTATAGGAACCGACATTTACGGCCTTGAATATGCCGTGGTGCTGAAAAACATTTATGCCATAGCTTCCGGGATGAGCCGTGGACTGGGGTATGGAGACAATTTCCAGGCGGTTCTTGTTTCCTGTGCTTACCAGGAAATCCGTTCCTTTTTAAACCGTACTTACCCGGACAAAACCAGGAATACATCCCTATCCGGGATCCTGGGAGACCTGCTGGTAACCAGTTATTCTCAATTCAGTCGGAACCGTTCATTCGGAAACATGATCGGGCGGGGATATTCCATAAAAGCCGCCCAACTGGAAATGAATATGGTGGCAGAAGGATTTTATGCTGCTTCCTGCATCCACGAACTGAACAAAAAGTACAACGTTGATATGCCCATAGCAGAAGCCATGTATAAAATCCTGCACGAGTTCAGATCTCCGGCAATCGTATTCAAAGCGTTAAGTGAACAATTAAAATAAGATGAAAAACAAAATAACATTCAACGGCAAAGAAGCCCTTCCGTTCCTACAGAAGAACGGGGTCCGGATATGGGAGGAAAAAGCGCTGCAGGCTCTGGAAACTCTGGAAGCAGGCCGCGGAAAAGGCTCGGATTTTTTGGGATGGATGCGATTGCCCTCTGAAACCTCTCCCACGCTTACAGATAGCATTAATAACATAGTCCTCGATTGGAAAAATGAGGTGGATATTGTTGTGGTAATAGGGATCGGGGGATCGTATCTGGGAGCCAAAGCCGTTATAGAAGCTCTTACTCATTCGTTTGCCACTCTGCTTCCTGCAGACGGGCCACGCGTGGTTTTTGCAGGACAGAATATAGGAGAAGACTACCTGGCGGAACTGGAAGACTTGATGAAAACCGGATCCGTTGCCTGCGTGGTTATTTCAAAATCGGGAACCACTACGGAACCGGCCATTGCTTTTCGCATTATAAAACAACACATTGAATCGGGTTACGGAAAAGAAGAGGCTAAACGACGTATTGTAGCAGTTACGGACAGTTCCCGGGGAGCCCTTCGCAACATGGTTACCCGGGAAGGATACCGCAGTTTTATCATTCCGGATAACGTGGGAGGAAGGTTTTCCGTATTCACCCCTGTAGGATTGCTTCCTGTTGCCCTGGCCGGGATAGATATTGAAACCCTGCTGGAAGGTGCCGGGGATATGGAAAAGATCACGGCTCAAAAAAACACGAATAATCCCGCCGTACAATATGCTGCATACAGAAATGCACTGTATGAGAACGGGAAAAAGATTGAGCTCCTGGTAAATTACCACCCTAAACTGCATTATGTAGCCGAATGGTGGAAACAACTGTTCGGGGAAAGTGAAGGAAAGGAACACCTGGGCATTTTCCCGGCGGGGGCTGATTTTACAACCGACCTTCATTCCATGGGACAGTACATCCAGGATGGGGAAAGGCATTTATTTGAAACCGTAATCAGCATCATTTCCCCCAATCGTTCTCTTACTATCCCGCAAGACACGGAAAACGCAGACGGCATGAATTACCTTGCAGGCAAACACATAAACGAATGCAACAAAATGGCGGAATTGGGAACACGCATGGCACATGTGGACGGCGGTGTACCGAACTTGCATCTTGAAATTCCCCTTCTGAACGCTTATTACCTGGGGGCCCTGCTATATTTCTTTGAAAAAGCATGCGGTATAAGCGGATACCTCCTGGGTGTGAATCCGTTTGACCAGGAAGGCGTGGAAGCCTATAAAAAGAACATGTTCGCCTTATTGAACAAGCCGGGTTTCGAGGCTCAGGGTGAACTCCTCCGCAAACGACTCTGATCGGGCAGTTAACGTAACATTTCCGGGATCAGTCCCCGCTCTTATTACCACAAGGCATTTTCCGTGAAAAGCCTTTCTGTGATCAGCCCTGAACGGTTCATGGCTCACCTGGCTCCCGTTATCCACGGCGGCTATGGTTGCCGGCCCCTCCAGAGAAAAAGAGATTCTGTTATCGGCATGAGGAACGGGATTCCCTTCCGTATCAACTACCCGGACGGTTACAAAGCTCAGATCGGATCCGTCCGCGTTCATTAGATCCCTGTCCGCGATCAACTCCAGACCATGGGGCTCTCCTGCGGTTTTAACGGTGCGGCGTAAAAACTCCTTCCCGTCTTTGTAGGAAACGGCCGTAAGTGTCCCGGGTTCGTACGCAACCCTCCAGAAAGCATGAAGCTTATCCTTTGTTTTGCTGCTGGTACCCAAAGACCTGTCGTTTAGGAACAATTCTACGAAATCTGCCCCGTTGTAATATGCCCAGACATCTACAGTTTCTCCCTCCGACCAGTTCCAATGGGGGAAAAGGTGCAGTACCGGTGTATCAGTCCATTCGCTTTGGTACATATAATAGACATCTTTGGGAAAGCCTGCAAGATCCACGATCCCGAAATAGGAACTGCGTGAAGGCCACCAGTAAGGAGTGGGTTCACCAAGGTAGTCAAACCCCGTCCAAACGAACATTCCAGAGATAAAATCATTGTCACGTACATTGATCCATGCCGATTCATGGGTGTTTCCCCAGGGAGCATGCATATTGTCGTATGCAGAACAAAAGTGGTGCGGGGTATCGTAAGTCAGCCACCATTCCCCGGGCTCTTTTCTTACCGAGTCAGAAGGCATCTGGTAAAAACCGCGAGTCTGCAGCGAAGAAGTGGTTTCCGCAGCTACAAAAGGCATCCCGGGAAAATTCGCGGGTACCATACGGTAATCCTTTTCATGATAATTATATCCAATTATATCCAAAGTTTCTGCCCTGAACAGGTTGTTGTGCGGAGCCGGTTCATTACAGCCGGCCGTTACCGGTCGTGTAGGATCCAGCTCTTTAACAATGGATACAAGTTTTTGGGTCAGGAGCGCATCAAAAGACAGGTCTCCCGAAACAGGACTTTTCTCTCGGGCCATGTAATTCAATAACAGGTTGGCTTGCTGCAAATCCAGCGTATCGGCCTGCGGGTCGTTCCACTGTTCCAGCACTTCGTTCCCTATACTCCACATGATCACCGAAGGATGATTCCTGTCCCGGCGAATAAAATCCCGCAAGTCCTTTTCATGCCAATCCCCGAAAAACAGGGAATAATCATAAGCGGTCTTCTTTTTGCGCCAGACATCAAACGATTCGTCCATGACAAGAAAACCCATCCTGTCACACAGATCCAGCCATTCGGGAGCCGGAGGATTGTGGGAAGTGCGAATGGCGTTGCATCCCATTTCCCTGAGTATTTCAAGTTGCCGTTCCATGGCCCTTCGGTTAACAGCCGTTCCCAAGGCTCCCAGGTCGTGGTGCATACATACGCCCCTTATCTTCAAAGGTCTGTCATTCAGATAAAAACCCTTTTCCACGGTGAACCGGAAGGTCCTTATCCCGAATGTCGTCCGGTAGTCATCCAGCACCCCTGAACCCCCGAGAACCCTGCTTTCCACTGTATACAAACAGGGATTGTCCACATTCCACAGGGCGGGATCCTTTACTTCCAAAGACTGCTCCACAGATATCTCTGTTTCTCCTTCAAAGTCAATATGCTTACAATCTTCGGCAACGGTCTTTCCGCCGGGATCCAGAATCTTTGTCAGCAGGTAAATATTTTTTTCCTTACCCGTTGCCCCGGATATTTCCGTACACACTCTTACCTGTGCCTTTTCTTGTTCCACCAGTGGAGTAGTGACATAAGTGCCCGAGTAGGGTATGTGCACCTGTGAGGTTATCACAAGCCTGACATTCCTGTATATTCCCGAACCGGAATACCACCTGGAATTCGGCTGCCGGGAATTATCAACCGTTACCGCCACCAGATTTTCTTCCCCGGATTCGTTTAAAAACTGTGTGATCTCATAACTGAACGAAGCATACCCGCACGGTCTGTAACCAGCCGGATGCCCGTTGATAAAGACCCGGCTTTCACGGTAGATCCCGTCAAATTCAAGAAACACCCGTTTCCCTTCCGTTTCCGGCCCTAAAACGAACGACTTTCTGTACGTTCCTTTTCCGCCGGGTAAGGCCCCTCCCCCGGGAGTCGCCGGATGATCCTTGTGAAAATTTCCTTCTATACTCCAGTCGTGTGGCAGGTCCAGTTCCCTCCAGGATACCTGATCATCAATCTCTTGTGTAAGTGCAAATTCCCAGCCCCGGTTGAAATCCGAGACTATACGAACCGGATCCCGGTTGCATGAAGAAACGGTAAGCAGTACAGCCAGGCAATAGTATGCACATTTCATGGTCTTTACAATTGAATGGTTTGTTTTTCTCCGTTATACTGAACGGTAATCAGGGGTTCTCCGTCCATGAAAGGTGTTCCGGCTTTCTCCCGGGTTATCTTCTTTATATGGAAAACCCTTTCGGCAGGCATTCCTGAAAAAGAGCCTTCCCGGGCACCAATGGTAAAAATTCCGGTTTGCTGATCGTAACTAAAAGGAATGTTGCTGTAATATCCTTTTTCGTAATTGTAGTTATCCCCTTCGTCTTCGTATAGTGTAAAACGGGCATCCGTTCCCGTATAGACACACAAGGTTATAGGGGCCCCCGGGTTTTCTCCCGTGTATTGAATTTCCGGCCCGAACGGTAAAATGGTCCCCGCCCTGACATAAAGAGGCATGTTTTCCAGAGGAGCATCGGCGGTGACCCATTTTCCCCCGCGCAGGTATTCGCCGGTATGGAAATCGTACCAGTCACATTGTTTTGGCAGGTATACATCCCGCTCCCTGGCTTTGTACTCATAAACAGGACATACCATGAGGGCTTCCCCGAACATATACTGATCCGAAATATTGGTAATACTATTGTCTCCGTTGAAATCCATGATCAGTGCCCGCATGATGGTGTAATCCTTAAACCATGTACGGCTTGCCAATGTATAGATATAGGGCATTAAACGATAGCGCAACCGGTTATACCGCAGCATGGTTGTGTAAGCCGGGTGGCCTTCCGGGGCAATGTTGTAAATCTCCCTGTACGGGAATTGTCCGTGGCTTCTGAAAAGGGGACAGAATGCGCCAAACTGGAACCAGCGTGTATTCAATTCCCGCCATTCTTCCATATCTTCCGAACCTTCACGTGCCCGTTCAAAACGTCTTTGTACGCAAAAACCGCCGATATCCATCGTCCAGTAAGGAATTCCCGATATGCTGAAATTGATGCCGGCAGGAATCTGGGCTTTCATGTCCTCCCAGCATGTACCAATATCCCCACTCCAGGTAGCCGTTGAATAACGCTGCAATCCGGGGAATCCGCTCCTGGTCAGCAGGAACACCCGTTTGTCGGGATCTTCCTGCCGTTGTCCTTCGTATATGGCCTGCGCGTTGACCAGCGCATAAGCGTTCAGGTAACGCGTGGAGGGGCCCAGGGCGGTAGGTGTGGATAAAGCTTTTCTGTATTCCAGGCTGGCATTGGAAAGAATATCGGGTTCGGACGCATCCATCCACCAGGCGTCAAAACCCAGGTGATAAAGATGGTCTTCCATCTGCTGCCAGAAAAGTTCCCGTGCTCCTTTGGCATAAGCATCATAAAATGAACCAATATAGCCGGGCCATATCCAGTCACGAATGCTGTCTTCTACGGCAAGTGTATACATCCACCCTTTCTCTTCAAATTCTTTGTAATGTTCCGTTGTATGGTAAAATTTTGGCCAAACCGACAGCATGATCCTGGCATTTTGTGCATGGACACTATCTACCATGGCTTTGGGATCTGGGAAACGTTCGCTGTCAAATTCGTGACTTCCCCAGGCATCCACCGGCCAATAGGACCAATCCTGTACAATGTTGTCAATGGGAATATTACGTTCACGGAATTCCTTAAGTGCTCCCAGTAACTCATCGGAAGTTTTGTAACGTTCCCGGCTTTGCCAAAACCCCATGGCCCATTTGGGCATGATCTGGGATTTTCCCGTCAGCAGGCGGTATCCGCTTATCACATCGTCCGTGTTGTCACCTTTAATAAAATAATAGTCTATCATATCGGCCATTTCCGACCACCAGGATTGTTTTTCCTGTTCCGCGGGATCCACGGGAGTGTACAACTTAAGTGAGAGGTAGGATACTCCTCCGTCAGGGAGCCATTCTATGCGTATGGGATACTCTTTGCCGGTTTCCATTTCTACCTGAAATTTGTAGTTATTTGGATTCCATGCCGTTCTCCAGCGTTCTTCCACGACTTCTTCCCCGTTAAAAAAGACTTTGGTATACCCCGCATAATAAAGCAAGAAACGATGAATGCCGCTTTGTTCGGACGAAACGGTTCCTTCCCATACGATCCTGGCATCGTTAAAAGGGATCGCTTCCGGAAAACGTTTTATTTTTTCAAGATCCGAGTAATCCAGCACGGATTCACGCCTTTTTAAATATTCTGTTTTGCCGTCACGGCTTGAATAAACGGCTGTCAATGCTCCCTGCTGCCCGTCTGCATCTTTCAGCTTCAGTACATCAAGTTGCAGGTAATCCCCGGGATTTCCGAACCTTGTAAGGGAGTTGTTGTCCCACAGCAGTCCGTAATTCTTGCCGGAAACAATAAAAGGAACGGACACTTTGGTATTGTACTGGTATAATGTTTCGTCCTTCCCTTTATAGTTGAATTCATCGGACTGATGCTGTCCCAGCCCGTAAAAGGCTTCCTCACCGGGGGATTCAAAGACCTGTCTTATGGTATAACCCTTATCTCCTTCCACTTCTATTGTAGAAAAGGATTTCCCGCCTCCTGTATTTTCCTGCAAGATCACGTTTCCTTCCGCATCCAGAAAAGCCACTTCACCGGTACGGCGATCTACCCGGGCAGTGACAGCCTCGGTAGTTACGGTTACAAAATCTTCTTCCTCTGTACATGCAAACGGCACGGAAGGAAGGTCTTCCGGCGAACGCATCAGACTCGGCCTTTTTGAAAATTTTTCTCCTGGCGGGACGGCAGAAATTCGGAATATTTTTTCACTTACAGGTTCTATACGCACTTTGGACTGATCGGAGATCGTGACCACTACCCGGTCACTTTTTACCATCAAAGCGCTGTTACACGATATTAAAACAAGTCCCGCGCAAAGGACACCCAGCCATTTTTTCATATATTTGTCTTTTAAGGTTATTTCCCCCTCAAAGATAAGTGTTTATGAAAACTTTTACAATTCTTCTGTTGGCCTGCACTTTGTTTTGCAGTTGCAATCGTGAAAACAACGAGGAAGATCCCGGAATGCGCAATCTAACAGCCGGCGAATTTGCTCAGCTTATGGGAGTGGGCTGGAACCTGGGCAATACCCTGGAAGCGACCGGGGGAGAAACTTCCTGGGGAAACCCCAAAGTAACACCTGATCTGATAAAAGCGGTGAAGCAGGCAGGATTCAGCGCTGTACGGATTCCGGTTTCGTGGTCTGTTCATATCACGGACCAGGCAACCCACAAGATAGACAATGCCTGGATGCAACGCGTTGGACAGGTCGTCAATTATGTGATAGACAACGATATGTTCGCTATCATTAACATTCACTGGGACAACGGATGGATGAATGATCCCAGGGAAAGCAGCCGGGACGCCATTAACTATAAGCTCAATGCCATCTGGACCCAGATAGCTACATATTTCAAAGGTTATGACGACCGCCTGCTTTTTGCCGGATCCAATGAAGTACATATGGAAAACGACTGGTCATCAAACCCTCCCGCTGAATACATAGCTGTACAAAATTCTTTTAACCAGACATTTGTAGATGCCGTCAGGGCAACAGGAGACCGTAACCTGAAACGCTTTCTGGTAGTACAAAGCTATTTGACGAACATTGACCTGGCATGCAATTCCTTTATTATCCCCACCGACCCGACACCGGACAGACTGATGGTGGAAGTACACTATTACGATCCGTATGAATTCGCGCTGAAGGAAGACCAACCGTACGACTCACAGTGGGGATCAGTTGCGACAGGTCCTGTCACCTCCTGGGGCCAGGAAAATTGGGTAAATTCACAATTCGGCAAAATGAAGAAAAAATTTACGGATAAAGGCATCCCTGTGGTATTAGGGGAATTCGGAGCTCTCTACCGTTCTTCCTTAAGCGGTCAGGCACTTGAAGATCATAAAAGATGCCTTGCCTATTATACGGGTTATGTTAACCGGGCAGCTCTTGATAACGGTCTGGTTCCTTTTTACTGGGATAACGGGGCTGAAGATTTCAGATTGTTCAGCCGTTCTTCGTACCAGGTCCTTCATCCGGATGTTCTGGATGCAATAATAAACGGGATTCAATAAAACCGCTGTCTTCAATCAGTTCTTCACCGGGAGCGGAAGCTGCCTTAACAGCCAGTTGATCACATTTTTCGTTCTGTGGATGACCGGCGTGACCTTTGATCCACACAAACCGGACTTTGTGTTTTTGGGCCACTTCCAGGTAACGTTTCCAAAGGTCAGTGTTTTTCTTGTTTTTAAATCCTTTAGCCTTCCAGTTATTGAGCCATCCTTTCTCCACCGCTTTTACCACATATGTTGAATCTGAATAGACGCATACATCTGTTCCCGGTTTTTTCAAGGCTTCCAGACCGACAATCACTGCCAACAACTCCATCCTGTTGTTAGTGGTCAGTTTGTAGCCTGCAGATATTTCTTTGTAATGCCTGCCGGAACGCAGTATCACACCGTAACCGCCCGGTCCGGGATTGCCCAAAGCAGAACCGTCTGTAAAGATTTCAACCTTCATGTAACTTCTCCGATCCGATCTCCTGGTTCTTGTGTCTGTTCCTGTAAATGTCACAAGCCATAAAAATTGCTGCCAGCATGGATTCCGGGGAAGCCTTGTCCTCTCCTGCCAACCGGTATGCCGTTCCGTGGTCGGGAGATGTCCTTATCACGGGAAGTCCCGCTGTAAAGTTCACACCCTGATGAAAAGACAGTGCCTTAAACGGGATCAGACCCTGATCGTGATACATGGCCAGTACGGCATCGAATTTCCTGTATTCTGCCGCTGCAAAAAACCCGTCAGCGGGATAGGGTC
>JBAZHT010000032.1:0-18692 GCA_041652255.1 Bacteroidales bacterium | reverse complement strand
CGCAAAAGTAATCATAATTCCATATATTGGAGTTTTTCATTACATTTGCAAGCTATAAATACTAATTCCTTTCTCGTACAATGGATCCTGAATTGAACAACTCTGCTCCTATGGAGCAATTCGACGATAAAAAACAACAGGAAAACGATGTGGTCGAATCTACGCAGAACCCGGAAACCATAGACTACTCAACGTTGTCTATTACTGAGCTTCTGACTGAATTTGAAAAACTTATAGAGGCCGAGGACAAGACGGAAATGCATAAAAATGCAGATATCATCAAGTCCTGTTTCTATAAATTACTCCGAAAAGACCAACCGGTCGAAAATGGAGATCCGGAGACCGCAGCCCAGGTACCGGATAGCCCGGAAGAAAAGGCTTTCAAACAGTTGTATGCCCGTTACAAAGTACTGCGAGCTGACCTTTTGCGTAGCATTGAACAACAAAAGGAAAGGAATCTGGAAGAAAAACTTGCCATTATTGACAACATAAAAGAACTTCTTGATAAACAGGAAGACATCAACCATACGTTTCCCGAATTCCGTGCCTTACAATTGCACTGGAAAGAAGTTGGCCCTGTTCCCCTGACCCGGACCAAAGATATATGGGAAACGTATCAGCATTATGTCGAAAAGTTCTACGATTACGTCAAGATCAATAAAGAATTGCGGGACCTGGATTTCAAACGTAACCAGGAGATCAAGGAAAAGCTTTGTGAGAAAGCTGCAGCTTTGGTGGATGACCCCAATGTGGTATCGGCATTCCACAAATTGCAGAAACTGCACGAAGAGTGGCGTGAAACCGGACCGATAGCCCGTGAATTGCGGGAATCCATGTGGGAGCGTTTCAAGCTGAGTACTACTGCTATTAACAAAAAACATCAGGAATACTTTGAGGAACAGAAAAAGCATCAGCGGGAAAACCTGGAAGCCAAACTGGTCTTGTGCGAAAAAGCAGAAAAAATAGTCGGGCTTATTGATAACGACGAAATCAACTGGAACAAAAGAGCCAAGGAGCTGGAAGGCTTGCAAAAAGAATGGAGAAACATTGGTTTTGCCACCAAGAAAGAAAACCAGAAGGTGTACGATCGTTTTAGGGCAGCGTGTGATAAATTCTATGGAGAAAAGAGGGGGTTTTATGCAAAATTCAAACAGGAAATGCAGGAAAACCTCACTCAGAAAGTTGCCTTGTGTGAACAGGCGGAAGCCGTAAATTTAAGCGATGACTGGCGTCGCACAACCGATCAACTGATCCATTTTCAAAAGCAGTGGAAAGAGATAGGACCCGTACCCAGAAAACAGGCAGAAGCTATCTGGAAACGTTTCCGTTCTGCCTGTGATGTTTTTTTCACCCGTAAAGCCGAACATTTTTCCAAACTGGAGTCCTCCTTTGAAGATAACCTGGCCAAAAAAGAGGCCATTTTAAGCGAACTTGAAGCTTTCGATTTGTCTTCCGTTAAGGATCTGCAAGGGGCACTACGGGATATTCAGGCACGTTGGAACCAGATAGGTTTTGTTCCCATTAAGGAAAAAGACACCATTCAGGATAAATATAAAAATCTGATAAACAAACATTTTGGACATCTGAACCCCGGATTTTCGGAAAAACGCGGAAATGTTCGTCAGGGAAAAAGAAGGTTTTCGGAGAATTACAGTGAACACGACAAACTTATTCAACGTTTTCGTCAACTGGAATCGGAGATTACTGTATGGGAAAACAACATGGGTTTCTTTGCCAAGTCCAAAAATGCAGATAAGATCATTGCTGATACCTGCAACAAAATAGAAGAAGCAAAATCCGAGTTAAAGGAACTTGAAGAAAAGATCAAACAGATAGAGAACCATGAATAAAAATACGATTTGGGCCGTTTTGCTGATAGGAGCCTTACTTTTAGTCTTCAGCCTTTACAACAACAAAGTGGCCAAAGAACAGCAAAGAGAACAATTCGTACGTGATTCTATTGCTTATTCAGAAGCCGTAAAAGCGGCTGCAAATAAGGCAGCAACGGATACACTGCCATTGCCCTCACCAAACAAAACCCGGGATCCGCAGCCTGGGGAATCAAGAGAAGGATACCAATTTTCAAATGCATATCTGAATCAGGCATTGGAAGGTACAGATTCACTGTACGTGTTGGAAAATGAAAAGCTCAGGATCACTTTTAACAACCGGGGAGGCCAGCTTTACAGCGTACAGATCAAAAACTATAAGACATACGGCGGGGACAGCCTGGAGTTGTTCCGGGGTCAGGGTAACAATTTTTCCCTTGACCTTTACACCGGAGAACAGATCAATACCGGCGAGTTTTTCTTCACTCCCCGCTTTATAGAACAGGAAAACATACTCATTTTTACCCTTAATTTTGAAGAAGACGCCTACCTGGAGTATGTATATGTACTGAACGAAGATGACTACCTGCTAAATTTGCAGATCAACCTGGTTGGAATGGACCGCCATATTCCGCGTAATGTCACCCAAATGGACCTGAACTGGATGGTAGATGTACGGCATTTGGAAAAAGGTTTTGACAACGAGAAAAATTATTCCACCATTGCTTACAAATTCCCCAATTCCACAGAAGTTGAAAACATGGGGCACAGAAAAGCCGATGGTTCCGAGTCCATCACCACACGCCTGGAATGGGTGGCTTTTCAGCAACAGTTTTTTTCTGCCATTCTTATAGCCGATGAAAGCTTTAACAGCGGGGACCTTTCTTTCCGTTTCTATGAAGCCGAAAATGCAGATACCTTGCTCATGAATTGTAAGGCATATATGCAAATTCCCTATCAGGCAGTCCCGCAGCAGAGCATTCCCCTGCAATTCTACTTTGGGCCAAACGGTTATTATTCACTGAAAGCCTATGATCGTTCTTTTGAACAGATCATTCCCATGGGCGGCTTTTTAATCAAATGGATAAACCGTTTCGGTATCATTCCCATATTTAATTTTTTGAACCGTTTCATCAGCAATTTCGGACTTATCATCTTCCTGATGACCATTCTTATAAAATTGGTGATCTCTCCTTTCACGTTAAAATCACACATGTCATCGGCCAAGATGCGGGTTTTGAAACCGGAGATTGATAAGATCAATGCCAAATTTCCCAAGAAGGAAGATGCCATGAAAAAGCAACAGGAAACTATGGCATTGTATAAAAAGACAGGTGTCAGCATGATGGGGGGATGTTGGCCTATGTTGTTCCAGATGCCTATTCTGTTTGCCATGTTCAGGTTCTTCCCGGGTTCCATAGAATTACGCCAGGAAGGGTTCCTTTGGGCAGATGACCTGAGCGGGTACGATTCCATACTGGAACTGCCATTCAACATACCTTTGTATGGTGATCATATCAGTTTATTTGCCCTTTTGATGGCACTTTCCATGTTCTTTTATTCAAAAATGAACATGAAGCAGCAACCCGCTACCGGTCAACAAATGCCGGGAATGCAGGGGATGATGCTCTATTTCATGCCATTGATGATGTTGGTGGTCTGTAATAACCTTTCTGCAGCCCTGAGTTATTATTACCTTCTCTCCAACCTGATAACCATGTTTCAGACCTGGATCATTCAGAAATTCTTTGTGGATGAAGAGAAATTATACAGGCAATTGAAGGAAAAAGCCGAAAAAGCTCCTGCTACACCTAAAAAATCGAAATTTCAGCAAAGACTCGAAGAAATGCAGCGCCAACAGAAGTCGCAAATGAGAAACAGGAAATGATAGCAGACCGCATCCGGGAATTGCGTAATAAGATACCTGAAAACGTATCCCTGCTGGCCGTTTCAAAATTTCAACCCCCGGAGCTGATCCTGGAAGCATACCGGGCCGGGCAACGTTTGTTCGGAGAGAACCGTTCCGGGGAATTGCTGAAAAAGATACCGCTGCTTCCCAACGACATACAATGGCATTTTATTGGTCATTTGCAAACCAATAAAGTGAAAGATATAGTGGGTCGTGTGGTGCTTATCCAGTCTGTAGACAGTATCAGGTTGTTGAATGCCATCCAAAAACAGGCCAAAAAAAGCGGCGTAATACAGAACGTCCTGTTACAGATCTATATAGCCGATGAAGAAACCAAACAGGGTTTTTTGCCGCAAGAAATAAGTGAGATCAATCCCTTAAACCTGCCTAACGTGAATATATGCGGTCTGATGGGAATGGCTACTTTCACCCAGGATAAGGAAAAGGTCAGGAATGAGTTCAGGCAGCTGAGAAAACTGTTTGATACTTTACAGGTCGGACATTACTCCTCAAACCCGTCCTTTGTGCATTGTTCTATGGGAATGACGGGCGATTTCTCCATTGCCCTGGAAGAAGGTAGTACCATGGTGCGCATAGGCAGCGCTATATTTCCACCTCGCCCTCAAAAGTAAGAACGGCGCCTCCTGTAAGGTAAACATCTGAGTATCCATCCCCGTTTTGCCTGAATTCCACTTCCAGGTTGCCTCCTTTTGTCTGGATGGACCAATGGTCTATTTGGTTTTTGGTGTGTGCCGAGGCGGCTATCGCCGCAGCAGCGGAACCCGTCCCGCATGCCCACGTTTCATCTTCCACGCCTCTTTCGAAGGTTCGTACAAAGAGACATCCGTTATCCAATACCTCCACAAAATTCACGTTGACACCTCCCTCCCCAAAATCTTTGTGCCATCTCCAGAACGGTCCTTCTATGGCCATATCTACAGCATTAACATTGTCAATAAATTTGACCAGATGCAACGACCCGGTATCTGCCACATAACTGTTCTTGTCGTATTGACGGATCATTTCTACATCGTTTAATTGCAACTTCACTTTGGCGTATTGCCCCGATCTTTCCAGCACCTGCCCGGTATGAGGTCCGTCAATGGATCTGAAATAATGATCTTTCAGGCCCAGGCTGTCGGCAAAAGCAACCAGGCACCGGCCCCCGTTCCCGCACATGGTTCCTTCCGTACCGTCCGAATTGAAAAAATTCATAAAATAACCGTAGGGAGGTTCCTCTTTTTCCAAAAGTATAAGCCCGTCAGCACCTATCCCAAAACGTCTGTGACACAATGCGTTGATCTGTTTTTCTGTTAAACGGTAATTGCCTGAAAGGTTGTTGATCAAAATGAAATCATTACCGGCTCCGTGGTATTTACAAAATGGCAGTTTCATTGATTTGGTATGAATTTTGAAGATATTGCGATGGAACAAAAGTAGTTAAATTTAAAGAGATATAAGTTATGAAAAACAAAATTGGACTTACAGTCGTAATAACGGTCCTGTTAAGTGTGGGGACCACATTATTGGTTAATCATTTTGCCGGAAATGCAAAAGACGTTGAAAAAGTATATATTACTTCGGGACAGGAACCGGTTATCCAACAGGTTTCCCTTCCGGAGGTGCAATATCCGGATTTTACCTATGCCGCCGAAACGGGGGTTAAGGCCGTTGTGCATGTAAAAGTGGTCAAGAACGGGCAGCAGGCCATGGGCCCGCAAAGTCTCTTTGATTTCTTTTTCGGTTACGGGAATCCGTCTCCGCAGATACGACCCCAGGTAGGAGCCGGTTCCGGAGTCATCATATCACGTGACGGATACATCATCACTGCAAACCACGTCATAGACGGAGCCGATGAGGTGCTGGTCACTCTGGATGACAAAAGGGAATACGAAGGACGTGTTATAGGTAAAGATCCGGCAACAGATATTGCATTATTAAAGATAGAAGCCGATGATCTGCCTTCCCTGAAATTCGGTAATTCCGATGACCTTCGCTTAGGGCAGTGGGTCATAGCCATTGGAAATCCTTACGATCTGCGTTCTACCATTACAGCAGGAATTGTCAGTGCCAAGGGCCGAAGCCTGCCTTCTTACACGGAAGAATTCAAAATTGAAGCTTTCATCCAGACAGATGCCGCTGTTAATCCCGGAAATTCGGGAGGAGCCCTTGTCAATGCCAAAGGAGAACTGGTGGGGATCAATACAGCCATTGCCACCCGCACCGGCTCTTATTCCGGGTATTCGTTTGCCGTTCCCAGCAGTATAGCACAAAAAGTGGTCAATGACCTGCGTAAATACGGAATCGTTCAAAGGGCCTTACTGGGAATAACCATGCAGGATGTTACCGGCGAATTGGCCCAGGAAAAGAAAATCAAAGACATCAAAGGCGTTTACATTCACCAGGTTCTTGAAGATGGGGCCGCCGCAAAGGCTGGTATCAAGGAAGGAGATATCTTGGTTAAAGTGAACGGGGTAGAAGTCAATTCGGGCACTTCAGTACAGGAACAAATAAGCAAATTCAGTCCCGGCGACAAAGTAGACCTGCACCTGCTGAGAGGTAATAAAGAGGTAAACGTATCAGCAACCCTTCAAAACCAATCCGGAGACACACAGCTCATTCGTGAAACGGAAGGAGATGTAACCCACTTTATGGGAGCCCAATTACGTCCTGTAGAAAAAGAGCTCAGAAATCAGCTGCGTATCCGTGCCGGTATAGAAGTGACGGCCATCGGTGAAGGCAAACTCAAAGACGCCGGTATACGAAAAGGTTTTGTGATCACACATGTAAATCAGAAACCAATAGCAACTGTTCAACAATTTGCCCTGGCCGTGCAAACCGCACAACGCGGTGTCCTGATTGAAGGCCGTTATCCGGACGGATCGGTATATTATTACGCTTTAGGGAACTAATTGCACCAATTTTAGTGCATTTTTGAAACATAAACTGCCCTTTTACGTATAAGAGGGCAGTTTATAATTTTATTTGGATGAGACAATTAAAAATCACAAAATCCATTACCAACAGAGAAAGTGCCTCTCTGGACAAATATTTACAGGAAATTGGCAGGGAAGACCTGATCTCGGTGGAAGAAGAAGTGGAACTGGCACAACGTATCAGAAAAGGGGATCAGGAAGCGCTTGAAAAACTGACCCGTGCCAATTTGAGGTTCGTGGTTTCAGTTGCCAAACAATACCAGAACCAGGGGTTGAGCCTGCCTGATCTGATCAACGAAGGGAACCTGGGCCTGATCAAAGCCGCTGAAAAGTTTGACGAAACACGCGGATTCAAATTTATATCATATGCTGTCTGGTGGATCAGGCAATCGATTCTGCAGGCTCTGGCGGAACAAAGCCGTATAGTAAGGCTTCCCCTGAACCAGGTGGGATCGCTGAACAAGATCAACCGGGCTCTTTCCAAGTTCGAACAGGAACACGAACGGGTACCTTCTCCGGAAGAGCTGGCCGAGATTCTTGAAATTCCCAGTGAAAAAATATCGGATACCCTGCGTGTATCCGGACGTCACGTTTCCGTTGATGCACCTTTTATAGACGGAGAAGACAACAGTTTGCTGGATGTACTGGTGAACAACGATTCTCCCAATGCAGACCGCGGGCTGGTCAACGAGAGCCTGAACAAGGAAATTGAAAGGGCGTTGTCCACATTGTCTAAGCGCGAAAGGGACATCGTAAAATATTTCTTTGGTATAGGAACCCAGGAAATGACGCTGGAAGAGATCGGCGAAGAATTTGGACTTACGCGGGAACGTGTCCGCCAGATAAAAGAAAAAGCCATTCGCCGTCTGCGTCACAGTGCCAGGAGCAAATTACTCAAAGCATATCTGGGTTAGCCAATGTTTAACGCAATAGGTAACGCACTGCATTCCTTTAGTTCATGGCTGAACCTGCCATTATTCATTACCTTGATAGGAGGGGGATTGTTCTTTATGATCTATTCCCGCTTCATACCTTTCCGGTATTACGGAAAAGCGTTGAAAGCCACAGGGGTAAAAGAAGAAAAAGCAGAAGGGCAACTTAGTTCATTCCAGGCACTTACATCTGCTATCGCTGCTACAGTAGGATTGGGAAACATATCCGGTGTTGCTGTTGCTATCACAATAGGAGGGCCGGGAGCCATTTTCTGGATGTGGGTAAGTGCTTTTCTGGGCATGGCCACGAAATTCTTTGAAGGCACCCTTTCCATAATGTACAAAGGAAAAGACAGTGCGGGAGAGATGCAGGGAGGGACCATGTACATGATCACCCAGGGTCTGGGTAAAAAATGGAAACCCCTGGCTGTAGTTTTTTCCGTTTCAGGTATGATAGGAACCTTTTGCCTGATGCAGTCCAACCAACTCACAGAAGCATTGCAGACCGTTGTATTTACACCGGCCGGAATTGAAAATACCCTTTTAGTGAGGTTTATAACAGGGTTGGTAATTGCGGCTATTGTGTCGGTAGTGGTACTGGGAGGGATCAAACGGATAGGAAAAGTAGCTTCCCGGCTTGTTCCGATTATGGTTGCCTTTTATTTTTTGATAGTCTTTTACATTATATTTACGAACCTGGATGTTGTACCCCAGGTATTCAGATCTATTTTTTCCGAAGCGTTTCATTTTAAAGCCGGATTGGGAGGATTTGCCGGCTCGGTGATCGTTATTGGAGCCAGGAGGGCTGCCTTTGTGAACGAAGCGGGGATAGGGACGGCTTCCATGATGCACGGGGCTTCCCGTAACAGCCAGCCGGTCCGGGAAGGTCTGGTGGCCATGATCGCTCCCTCCATTGACTCGGGGCTGATCTGCACCCTTACGGCTCTGGCCGTTCTTATAAACGCACAATATAACGTTTCCGATGTACAGGGTATGCAGATGGTCATGGAATCGTTTGAACGTTCCATCCCGGGATGGGGAAGTTATTTGCTTATGGGTGTTGTGCTTGTATTTGCTTTTTCCACCATGTTTTCTTATTCGTACTACGGTACCAAGTGTACCAATTTTTTATTTGGGGCACACCGGGCACATTATTACAATTATCTTTTCCTGGCCACACTGGTTATGGGAGCCGTCATACCGTTATCGGCAGTCGTTGACATCATAGACATTGCATTTGCCTTTATGGCTTTCTGTACGGTATTCACCATGGTGATGCTTTCTCCCCGGGTAAGGGTGGCCATAAAGCAATATTTTAAAAAATGAACGCAGAGATCATCATAACAGGGGCAGTAAGGGAAATCGTCAAGGAACTTTACGGATCGTATCCTCAGTCAGAGGCCCTTCAGGTTCAGGCTACCCGAAAAGAATTTGAGGGAGATTATACGGTTGTGGTCTTTCCTTTACTTCGTCTCAGCCGGAAGTCACCGGAACAAACTGCCCGGGAACTGGGGCAGATCATCGTTCTGCGTGTGCAGGAAATTGAATCTTTTCAGGTAATTAAAGGGTTTTTAAACCTGAAAATGTCAGACGGTTACTGGATGCAAAACCTGGATGAAATTGCCTCAAATCCGGATTACGGGAAAAAACCGGGATCAGGGAAAACGGTAATGATAGAATTCTCATCTCCCAATACCAATAAACCGCTTCACCTGGGACACATACGAAACAACCTGCTGGGCTGGTCCGTATCCAGGATCATGGAAGCCAACGGTCACCGTGTCATTAAAGTAAACCTGGTAAACGACAGGGGTATTCATATTTGTAAATCCATGTTGGCGTGGCTTAGATTCGGGGAAAACAGCACTCCCGAATCGACCGGGATAAAAGGGGACCACCTGGTAGGCGATTACTACGTCCGCTTTGACAGAGAATACAAAGAACAGGTCAGGGAACTGGTCAGAAGGGGTATGGATCAGGAAACGGCACAAAAAGAAGCCCCTATCATGAAAGAAGCCCAGGATATGCTGGTAGGATGGGAGCAGGGAGATCCCGCAGTGATTGCCCTTTGGAAAAAAATGAACGGATGGGTTTACAGCGGATTTGAACGGACTTACGAACGGATGGGAGTGTCCTTTGATACCATCTATTATGAATCCCGCACATATCTGCTGGGAAAAGAACTTGTCATGAAAGGGCTGGAAAGAGGCATTTTCTATAAAAATGAAGACGGGTCTGTCTGGTGTGACCTGACGCAGGACGGGCTGGACAAAAAACTGCTTTTAAGAGCTGACGGTACTTCCGTATACATGACTCAGGATCTGGGTACAGCTGTCAGCCGTTACGAAGCTTCGGGATTTGACACGCATGTATACGTGGTAGGGAACGAACAGAATTACCATTTCCAGGTATTGAAGCTTATTCTAAAAAAACTGGGTTATTCCTGGGCCGACAATATCATACACCTTTCCTACGGAATGGTGGAATTACCTGAAGGAAAAATGAAATCCCGTGAAGGGACGGTAGTTGATGCCGATGATTTGATGGACAATATGGTAGAAACAGCCCGTGAAACCTCTTTGGAATCCGGCAAACTGGAGGATATGCCGGAAGATGAACAGGCCAATCTTTTTGAAATTTTGGGCATGGGAGCACTTAAATATTTTATTCTGAAAGTCGACCCCCGCAAAACCATGCTGTTCGATCCGGGAGAATCCATTGATTTTAACGGGAATACAGGGCCTTTCATACAATATACATATGCCCGTATTCGTTCCATATTGAGAAAAGCCGGGGAAAGAGGTTATGCCTCAAACCTGCACGGGATACCCATGCTGGAAAAAGAATGGAGATTGATCAAACTCCTGACGGATTTTCCCCGGGTCATAGAAGAATCCGCAAATGAATTTTCGCCGGCTCAAATTGCCAATTTCAGCTTTGATCTGGCCAAAGAATTCAATCAATACTATCACGAAGTCTCTGTACTTCACGAAGAAAACGCATTGTTGAGGGAACAGCGTCTGTTGTTGCTTTCCCAGGTGTCAAAACTGTTGAAATTGTCCATGGAATTACTTGGTATCGTATTACCGGAAAGGATGTAATTTGCAATTCAAAATATTATTGTATTATTGCAGCAAATTCTGATTTTATTTTATCCTATGAAAAAGACTCCGGCACAAAAACCTGTAGTGAACAAGAAAAGATTGGTTATCGGCTACGCGAACATGCCACCTCAGCTAGTGGAAATCTGGAAAGAGAAGTATCCCAGGGGTTATGCCGATTACATGGAGGATATCATGAAAGTCGATAAAGCGGACGGTTCATTCTTTTATGCCGTTACGCTGGAAATACCTGAAGCCATATACCTGGTAAAGGTGGAAGTTAAAGTTGATGATTACGACGAAATCGAAAAAGACATCTTCGGTTCCGGAGACGATGTACAGGGAGATGATGACAGTGTCGACTTCCCCGACACGGATGATTCCAACTTTGCAGATGCTGAAGACGATCTGGATCAGGATTAAGCAATTACCCGAGTCCACGCTGTTATTGGTGTTGGCCCTGATCATAGGCTTGATCAGCGGACTGGCTGCCGTATTGCTAAAATTATCCATTGAATTCATCAAGGAACTTTTTACCACACACGGCAGTCTGCAGGCCGAAAGTCTTACTTATTTTCTTTTGCCCGGGGTCGGTATGCTGCTTTCCTTACTATTTGTCAGATTTTTCATAAAGGATAACATATCCCACGGAGTAACAAGGGTTCTGGAATCCATTTCCGGAAATAAATCAAAAATCAAGTCCCACAATTGCTATTCATCCGTTGTTTCCAGTGCCGTAACCATAGGTTTTGGCGGATCGGTGGGTGCTGAAGCCCCTATTGTATACACCGGGGCAGCCATCGGATCCAATATCGGGCGAAAATTCGGTTTGAATTACCGAAGCATCACACTGCTGGTATGTTGCGGAGCTGCTGCTGCCATTTCCGGGATTTTCAAAGCCCCTCTTGCAGGAGTCTTGTTTTGTTTTGAGATACTGCTCTTCAACCTTACCATGGGCTCTATCATTCCCCTGCTAACGGCTTCCATTACGGCCACTGCCGTTGCTTCTCTGATCATGGGAGGCGGGGTGAGCTATGTAAGTTCCATTGATCCTTTCCTCTTGTCAAACATACCTTATTACCTGCTTTTGGGTGTGGTATGCGGATTTGTCAGTTTGTTCTTTACCCGGACAACGCTCATGATGGAAGGACGTATCAAAAAGATCAGCAATGTTTATACCCGCTGGGCTGTATCTGCGCTGGCTCTGGGAACGATCATTTTGTTGTTTCCGCCCTTGTACGGGGAAGGTTACGGCTCGCTCATTTCGCTTTTGAACAACAACGTGGAAGGGGCTGTCGGCAGTATGATCTACGGTTCTTTGAACGAGAACGTATGGTTCATCCCTGTTTTCTTTACCGCGGTGCTGTTGCTCAAAGTCTTTGCCATGTCCTTAACCAATGCCGGAGGCGGCGTGGGAGGCACTTTCGGCCCGACACTTTTCATGGGAGGTATCCTGGGATTTGTGATTTCCCGGTTTATAAACCTGGCGGGGATATCGCTCCTGCCCGAGTCGAATTTTGCACTGGTGGGGATGGCCGGACTGATGGCCGGAGTGATGCAGGCTCCCATGACCGCCATATTTCTTATTGCCGAGATTACCGGAGGGTACGAATTGCTCATGCCGCTGATCATTACCTCTGTATGTTCTTATGTAACGGTGCGGAACTTTGAACCCTACTCCATTTATACCAAACGGCTGGCACAGGCCGGGAAGCTGTTGACTCATGACAGCGATCAGGCAGTTCTGACACTTATGAAAACTTCTGAAGTCATTGAATCGGATTTTTTGTATGTCAATACGCACGATTCCCTGGAACATTTGGTGGATGTTGTTGAAAAGAGCAGGAGAAACATTTTCCCTGTTCTGGACAAAGAAAACCGTCTTCAGGGCATCGTTACCCTGGATGATATCCGTTCCATAATGTTTCGTAAGGAATTGTACAAAAGCGTTTTTGTATATGAGCTCATGCACCGTCCTTTGGATCATGTTTTTATTGACGAACGGATGGACAGCGTAATGAAAAAATTTGAGCGTTCCGGTGCCTGGAACCTGCCTGTACTGGACCAGGGGTACCATTATGTGGGTTTTGTTTCAAAATCCAGGATATTCTCGGCATACCGCGAACAATTGTCACAAGTTTCCCATGAATAAAAAACACATAGAACTCATTGCCCGTGAATTGCATATCAGGGAATGGCAGGCAGAACATGCCGTGACCCTGATGGAGGACGGAGCCACCATACCTTTTGTGAGCCGTTACCGCAAAGAAGCTACCGGATCCCTGGACGAGGTACAACTGGCTGCCGTTAAATCATTGTGGAACAATTACACTGAACTGGAAAAAAGAAAAGCCGCCGTTCTGCGATCCATTGAGGAACAGGACAAACTGACTCCCGAACTCAAAAAGGAAATCGAAGATTGCTGGCAGATGAACCGTTTGGAGGACCTTTACCTGCCTTACCGTCCCAAACGGAAAACAAAGGCATCCGTGGCCCGTGAAAAAGGATTGGAACCTTTGGCAGAGGCGATCATGTGCCTGGATAAACAGGATTGCCTGGAACTGGCCCTCGGATTTGTCAATGAAGGGGTGGAAACGGCCAAAGAAGCATTGTCCGGTGCGCGCGACATCATTGCCGAGAGGGTGAGTGAAAACGCATCTCTCCGGGACAGGATCCGCAATACCTATATGCAAAAAGGAGTACTTATCTCAAAAGTACAGAAAGGGAAGGAAGAAGAAGGGGTTAAATACAGCAATTACTTTGATTACGACGAACCGGTAAGGGCTATGGCTCCCCACAGGCTGCTGGCTTTGCTCAGGGCACATAAGGAAGGGATCGTATCAATGTCTATGAAGCCTCATCCGGACACCGTTCCCGAAGAAATGGAAAAATTGTTCCTCAACGAAAGAACAACGGGACTTTATCCCCCAAAAGAGGCCGGCAGTCTTTGGAACATGAAGGAAGCACTGGCCGATGCCTACCGCAGGCTGATCCATCCTTCCATTGAAAACGAGGTGCTCAATATATACAAAGAAAAAGCCGACCGGGAATCGGTGAGGGTCTTCTCGGAAAATCTCAAACAGCTGTTGCTGGCCCCGCCGCTGGGACAAAAAAGAGTACTTGCCATCGATCCGGGATTCCGGACCGGGTGCAAAGTGGTTTGCCTCTCGGCACAGGGAGATCTGCTCCATAACGATACAATATACCCGCACCCGCCACAAAATGAGCGAAGTACAGCCATGCGCAAATTATCGCAAATGGTCGAGGCTTATAAGACAGAAGTAATTGCAATCGGGAACGGAACGGCCGGAAGGGAAACGGAACAATTCCTGAAAAAGATAGCCTTTCCGCACAAAGTACAGGTGTTCTCGGTAAGTGAGGACGGAGCGAGTGTTTACTCCGCTTCACAGGCAGGCAGGGAAGAGTTCCCCGATTACGACGTTACGGTAAGGGGCGCCGTTTCCATTGGACGAAGGCTTATGGACCCGCTGGCAGAGCTGGTTAAGATCGATCCCAAATCCCTGGGAGTGGGACAATACCAGCACGATGTGAACCAGACACTTCTGAAAGAAAGCCTGGATCGTACCGTTGAATTTTGTGTCAATCATGTGGGTGTCAACCTGAATACCGCAAGCCGTCAATTGCTTACCTATGTTTCGGGGCTGGGGCCTCGCCTGGCCGGAAGCATCGTGGAACACAGGCAGGAGAACGGACCTTTTTCAAGCCGTGAACAACTGAAACGGGTAAAATGGCTGGGTGAAAAGGCTTTTGAACAATGTGCCGGGTTTTTGCGCATCCCGGACGGAACAGACATTTTGGACAACACCGGGGTCCATCCTGAAAGCTATCCGCTGGTCAAACGTATGGCTGCTGATCTGGGTGTTACGGTGGAAGATCTGGTGGCCTCGGAAGAACTTCGCAAGAAAACCGACCTTTCCAAATACATATCCACGACTGTGGGAATGCCAACCTTAAAGGATATTATGGCCGAGTTGGACAAGCCTGGAAGAGATCCCAGGCCACTTATCAAGGTGTGGGAGTTCGACGAATCTGTCTCGGGTATCGAAGACCTGAAGGAAGGTATGGTGTTGCCGGGAATCGTCAGCAACGTGACCAACTTCGGCGCTTTCGTCAATATCGGCATAAAACAGGACGGTTTGATACACGTGTCCCAAATGGGGGAGAGGTATGTGAAGAACCCCCTGGATGTAATCAAATTGCATCAGCATGTGATGGTGAAGGTCCTTAAAGTGGATACCGACAGGAACCGGATTCAGCTGCGTCTGGAACGCAACTGAGAAAGGATAACTCCCGTAACTACTATAAGGATACCGGTTATCTGTATTGCGTTCAATGATTCAATTCCAAGAATGAATCCGGCAGCGGCCGTAACAATGGGGATAATTGCCGCAAAGGTGTTGGTTCGTGTTACACCAAGTTCTTTAATGGCAGTAGTAAAGAGCAGGAACGCAAAACTGGAGCATAAAACGGACAACATGATGATGGGATACCAGAAATTCCAGTCGGTCAGGAACATGGATACGTTGGTGCGTTTCAGGTCAAAAAACAGCAGCGGGACCAGGAAATACACCGCTCCCAGGGCATGCTGGTAAAAAGTCACTGTATAGGCGTTGTAAGACATGGTGATCCGTTTCAGAATCACGGTATGTCCCACGGCAGAAAAAACAGCCATGAACAAAAAAAGGATCCCGGCCTTTATGTTGGTTCCAGGCAGACCGGCAGGAGTTCCCAGTTCAAGTCCCCATTTTCCCAGAACGACCATCATCAGCCCGGGCAGCGTCAGGATAACGCCTATAATATTGCGGGGAGTGACTTTTTCTTTGTAAAAGGTAATACCGGCGATCAGCCCGAAAATGGGAATACTGGAAACAATAACTGAACTCAGATTGGGACTTGCCGTGAGCTTAACTCCGTAAGCTTCTCCGGTAAAGTAAAAAAAAGGTTCCATCAGGGCCAGGGCCATAAACCACAGAACGTCCTTTTTATTTTTTATACGCTGGATGACTCCGGTTATCTTGCCAAAAACAAATAAGATCAGTGCAGCCAAAGATATCCGGGTAAAGATCAGGAAAAACACGGGAACGTGGTAAGCAAGCAGCCTGTTGGTCCAGAAAAAAGAAATCCCCCAAAGAAAAACGGTAGTACATATAAAAATATATGCCCGGATACGTTGTCTGGTCATAGGTTACAAAATGGGAAAAACAGGTGGTTTTTGAATGATCTGGCCATTTTCGGCAGCCAGTGTTCCGTTTACAAATACGTGAGAAATACTTGTTGAGAAGGTGGTACCTTCCAGCGGGCTCCAGCAGCAAGCGTATTCCAGTTGTGACTTTGTGACCCGGTGTTCTTTATCAGGGTTGATCAACACCAGGTCAGCATAGTATCCTTCACGGATAAAGCCCCTGTCCTTTATGTTGAACAAATCCGCAGGCCGGTGACAACAGGCATCTGCCATTGAAGTGATAGAAAGTGTATTTTGCTGCACCTGTTCCATCATGATCTGGCAAAAATGCTGGATCAACGGGATTCCTGAAGGGGCCTTTGTGTATGGATTTTGTTTTTCATCCCAGGTATGGGGGGCATGATCGGATCCCACAGTCTGTATGTCCCTGTTTTCAAGGGCGTCCAGGATCGCATCCCTGTCTTTTGCCGTTTTAATGGAAGGATTGCATTTGATCTGTGTTCCGTAGCGGATGTAATCGGCTTGTGTGTATATCAGATGAGGCAGGGCTGCTTCACAGCTGATTCGGGGATTGATGCGACGGGCTTTCCGGATAAGCTCAATCTCCTCTATTGTGGTAACGTGAAGAATATGCAGGCGGGTGTTGTGTCTGATTGCCAGTTCAAGGGCTTTCCGGGTAGAGGCAATACATGCTTCCCGGCTTCTGATTGTATGGTGCAATATGACCGGGATATCATCTCCAAAACGGGATATTGCTTTTTCCAGGTTTTCCCGGATAATGGATTCTTCCTCACAATGGGTAGCAATTACCCCGGGGTATTTGCGAAAAAAAGTATCCAGCGCAATCGGATCATCTACCAGCATGTTCCCGGTTGACGAACCCATAAAGATCTTCAGACCGCAACTATGTTCTTTTTGGATCATTACTTCTTCCATATTGGTATTGGAGGACCCCATATAAAAACCGTAATTGACAAACATGTTAGCGGTTCCCAGCAGGTATTTCTCCTGGAGTGCTTCTGCAGTGATAACCGGCGGGATGTTGTTGGGCATGTCCATCACAGAGGTAACCCCTCCCAGTAAAGCAGCACGGCTTTCCTGTGTCATGGTGCCTTTGCGGGGCTGTCCCGGTTCACGAAAATGTACCTGGTCGTCTATGATTCCCGGTATCATGATCTTCCCGGTTGCGTCAATATCTGTATGGTTGATTTCGTAATATTTCTTGGCTTCCCGCTCCGCTCCTTTTCCCGAAAATACTTTAGCAATGCGTTGGCCGTCTATGACCAGGCACCCTTCAAAGGCATCCCCTTCGTTTACAATAAGAGCATTCCGAATGATCGTTTGCATTATTTCATTTTTTTCCGGATCCCGGTAAAACGAAGCTTGATAACACCCCAGAACGCTTCACCAAAAATACCGCTGCTCATTTTGGAAGTCCCTTCCGTTCTGTCTATGAATATTATGGGAACTTCAACAATTTTATAACCGAGTTTGTAAGCAAAATATTTCATGGATATCTGGAATCCGTATCCTTTCATACGGATCCACCCGGGATCTATGTTTTCCAGGACTTCCCTGTGGTAACAGATAAAACCTGCTGTACAGTCATAAATGGGCATATTCAGGACCCTGCGGACAAATGCAGAAGCAAACCAGGACATTATGACACGTCCTATAGGCCAATTGATCACACTTACGCCTTTGCTGTAACGGGAACCTATGGCTACACGGGCACCGTCCCGGCAGGCTTGAACCAACTTTGGCAGGTCTTCTGGATTGTGCGAAAAGTCGGCATCCATTTCTATGATGTACGTATACTCTCTTTCCAGGCCCCAGCGGAAACCCTCCATATAGGCCGTTCCCAGGCCCAGCTTCCCGTTTCGCTCCAGTATATGCAAACGTTCGGGAAAATCAGGCATCAGGGAACGGACGATATCGGCGGTTCCGTCTGGTGAGGAGTCGTCAACTACCAAAATGTGGAACATTCCCTCTAATGAAAAGACCTTGCGGATGATTTTTTTCGCGTTTTCCTTTTCATTATAGGTAGGAATAATAACCAGGATTTTTTCTTGCATATACGGAAAAATGAACAGTATTAAAGTGCCTCAAATATAGGCATAATTTTTGTTTAAATTTTAGTAGTTGATAATGTGACTCATACAATTTTTCAATGCAAGTATTGGTCCTTTTTTTCAAAAATATTTGGTTTAGGAAAAATAAAACCCTTATCTTTGCATCCCCTTTCGCGAGGGAGGGTACGAAAAAGAAGTTCATTGACAGATTGGAAGAACAAAGTACAACTAAAAAAAGTACAAGAGCAGAACGTTAATTTCTGAGAAGAAAAGAATGAGCGTAACGGGAGGAGCTAAGCGTGTAAAAAACAAATTTACAATGAAGAGTTTGATCCTGGCTCAGGATGAACGCTAGCGGCAGGCTTAACACATGCAAGTCGAGGGGCATCACGGGTAGCAATACCTGGTGGCGACCGGCGGAAGGGTGCGTAACGCGTGAGCAACATGCCCTATACAGGGGAATAATCCAGGGAAACTTGGTCTAATGCCCCATAGCAATAAGATAAGGCATCTTATTTTATTTAAAGCTTCGGTGGTATAGGATTGGCTCGCGTGACATTAGCTGGATGGGGAGGTAACGGCTCACCATGGCAATGATGTCTAGGGGTTCTGAGAGGAAGGCCCCCCACACTGGGACTGAGACACGGCCCAGACTCCTACGGGAGGCAGCAGTGAGGAATATTGGACAATGGATGGAAATCTGATCCAGC
>JBAZHT010000031.1:0-20977 GCA_041652255.1 Bacteroidales bacterium | reverse complement strand
TTGCTGGATGCTTTTATGCAATTTCAGCTGGGCAGGATCAACAGTGCATTGGTAGGTGGTTTTGATGAGATGATCCCCAATTACTTTCATGTTCTGGACAAAGTAGGATTCTGGAAAGGAAAAATGGCCGGTGAAACCTCAGTCAGTTTCATGCTGGCCGACTCTCCGGGGAAAAACCCCATGGCCTGTATCAGTGAAGTTATATTGCTGCACAATCCTACCGGAGAACGTATTGAAAAAGCAATAAGGGAAACATCATCACGGCTGGGCAAATCCCCGGGAGCATGGATCACTCCCCCTTCAGTTAAACCATTATTCGGAGAATCCTTCAGCAACCATGCTTACGACTTATATGCTGCTGCGGTTAAAATGCAACGCGGTCTGCTTTCTGACAACGTGTTGCTGATCAACAACTACGGGGATTCTGAAACCTCATTGATATTTATGACAAAATGCTGAAATTTATACTTTTGTCACTTACTCAGACCATATTGCTTGCATCCGGACAGGTATGCCTGAAAATTTCCATGCAGCATATGGAGAAATTCAGTTTTACATGGACGTATTTCAAGCACTTGTTTACAAACTGGTATTTTGCCCTTACGGGGCTGCTGTTTGCCTCTGCCACTATCTTATGGATGTACATTTTAAAGCACTATCCTTTCTCCATTGCCTACCCCATTACCAGTTTTGCCTATGTATTCGGCATGCTGGCGGCCTTTTTTATTTTTAAGGAAGTGATCCCCCCTACACGCTGGATTGGAGTGGTTTTGATCGTTGCAGGGGTATTTTTCCTGTTAAAACAATAGATCATGCTCAACATGTTTATTTCCTTTCTTTTCTGCCTGTCGGCAATCTTTCCCGGAACACAGGATTTTCCGCCGGATATGCGTACCGCTTTAAAGGAAGTCAATACGCTGACTTGTGATTTTCAGCAGGAGCGGGAAGTCTCGGTTTTGACGGAGAGAGGCATTTCCAGGGGCACCCTGGTTTACCGGAAAGACGTTGCCCTCTTGTGGCAATACAACATGCCGGACCGTTCCGGATTCCTGATCAGAAATAATGAATTGGTATTACTGGGCAGGGACGGAAAACCGGTAGACGATAACGGGACCGGCGGACTATTCAGGCAAATAGGGAATATTGTACTGATGGGATTGAACGGAGAGATCCTGGAAGAAAATGAAGATTTCAAACCTCAATATGTGAACGATGGTGACTATCTGCACGTAAAACTGGAACCTTTGAAACAGCAATTGAAACGTATTTTTTCTGAGCTCGAACTGTTTTTCCGTAAGGAAGATTATATGATCCAAACGGTAGTCATTCATGAAGTATCGGGAGATAAAACTACGATCCGAATGGGCAATATTCGTATTAACGTACCTGTTGAAGATAAAATGTTTCGTTCATATGTTTCTGAATGATCTGTATCATATAATTTCAATGGACAGCCGGGAAGAAGAACGTGTTATCACGGTACGTCTGAACCCGGAACACCGGATATACGGGGCGCATTTCCCCGGAAATCCCATCACTCCGGGTGCCTGCCTGATGGAAATGGCCAGGGAACTCTCATCAGTTGTTCTGGATAAGGAACTCCTCCTGGAAAAAGCAGACAATGTGAAGTTTCTGAAAGGCATACATCCCGGGGAGCATCCCCTGATAATTTTCAGGTTGCATATTATAGGACCTGAAGACCGGACATGGAAAGTAAGGACTGAGATCATGGAAGGGGAAACTTTAATGACACGTATGAATTTATGCCTGAAAGAGACGATATCTGCGTAATCATTCCAACCTATAACAATGCGTCCACACTGCCCCGCGTCGTTGACGAAACTCTGGGCTATTGTGACCGCATGATAGTGGTCAACGACGGTTCCACAGACAATACTCTGGAGTTGCTCAGAAACATGTCCTATAAACCGGATATTATATCATACAAGGAAAACAAGGGAAAAGGATACGCCCTTAAACGGGCCTTTTCTTTTGCTTTGGCAAGGGGGTATCGTTATGCCATTACACTGGATGCCGACGGGCAGCATTATCCTTCCGATATACCCCGCTTCCTGGAAGCTCTGGAAAAGAATCCGGGAGCCGTGATCCTGGGAAGCCGTCTTTTAAAACAGGAAAATATGCCCGGTAAAAATACGTTTGCCAACCGTTTTTCCAATTTTTGGTTTGCGTTGCAGACATTCAGACGGCTGCCCGATACACAGACAGGATTCAGACTGTATCCGCTGGACCGGATGAAGAAAATGCGCCTGTACACGACCCGTTACGAAACAGAACTGGAGATCCTGGTGAGACTGGTCTGGAAAAGGGTTCCGATAGTTCCCCTGTCCATAAGGGTTTTTTATGCACCTGCCAACGAGAGAATCACACATTTTCGTAAAGGACGGGATTTTCTTAGAATTAGTCTGCTTAACACCATCCTGACCGTTACCGCATTATTATACGGTTATCCTTCAATGCTTTTCAGATCATGGTTCAAACGTTCCTGAAAATATTCGATCATTTCCGCAAGCACACCAGGCAACTGTACATTTTGCTTGCATGCTGCACAGCTCTTGCCGCCGGTGGTCTTTTACTGCTTGATTTTAATGAGGATATATCTGGTTTTCTGACCCCGGACAAGGAACATGAACGCATTGACTACGCTTACAGGAACATAGGAGGAGCCAGCAAGATCATTATAAACATTGCGATGGCAGAACCGGGAGCGATGCCGGAAAAAGATCTGTTGATGGCTGCTGCCGACCACCTTGCCGGTTTGCTGGAACAGGGACCGGCCCGGGAACACGTTGACGGGATGATCTGGCGTATTGATCCTTCCACAATGCTGGATATCAGCAATTTTGTAATATCTAACATGCCGTATTTCCTGGAAGAAGAAGATTATAAGGCCATGGATTCACTCCTGCGGCCGGAAGTTGTCCTGGAACGTTTGGAACAGGTTAAAAAGACCTTACTTTCCCCGGCCGGGATGGTATTGAAAAATACACTGCTTCAGGATCCGCTGTTGTTTTCTGGTCCGTTACTTGAAAAACTGCAGGGATTTAGCATGGAAGACCGGTTTATGGTCCATTCTGATCACATTTTTTCCATGGACGGTTCAGAGGCAGTTATTACCATAGATTCCAGGTATCCTGCTGCCGATACAGGAAATAACAAAAAACTCACCGCAGCCATAGACAAGGCTATAGAAGAAACCCACCGGGAATTTGGACATAAAGTACATGCCAGCCCTTTCGGAGCTGCTTACATTGCCCTTACCAATGCCAACCGTATAAAGAAAGATACATGGATTTCCGTAACAATTGCCCTGGCGGTCATTGCCATCCTGCTGGCCTTGTATTTCAGGAATTTCAAGCACATCCTGTTAATAGCTGTTTCTGTTTTGGCAGGATCCCTCTTTGCCTTTGCCATGTCCGGATTCCTAACCTCTTCCCTGTCCCTGATAGCCATAGGGGCCGGATCCGTGATCGTAGGAATTGCCGTGAATTACCCGCTGCATTTTCTTTCACACATACGGGAAGGTTATAGTCCCCGCCGGACTTTGTCGGATATTGTTTCTCCGCTTACCACGGGAAACATTACCACCATGGGGGCGTTTCTGAGTTTGCTCTTTATCAGTTCCCCGGCTATGCGCAGCTTTGGACTGTTTGCCACTTTGTTGCTTCTGGGGACCATCTTGTTTGTACTGATCTTCCTTCCGCACATGATCCCTTTCCGGAAAACGGCATCGGAACATTTTCATTTTGGCAGGCTGGCGGATTCTTCACCGGAAAAGAACAAGTGGATAACGGGAGGATTACTGCTTTTGACTGTTTTTTTCCTGGTTATTAACAAGGGTGCGGTTTTCAACGCCGACATGCAATCCATCAATTACATGACTTCCGGACAGCGCAGCAGTCTGAATAAAATGCTGGATCAAACACAGGGATCACAGCATGTTATGTATTTTGTTGCGGAAGGAACTACTCTGGACCAGGCACTGGAGCATTATGAAGCCGTACAGCCCCGGATTAAGGAATACCGTCACTCCGGGATCGGCAATTTTCTGCCTTCCCGCTCCAAACAGGAAGAACGTATTGTACGTTGGAACGGTTTCTGGGACACACGAAAGGAGGGTTTCCTGGATCATTTCTACAGTACGGCAAAGGAGCTGGGATTCAGGGAGGGTTCTTTTGCAAGTCTGGGAACACTTCTTACGCGTTCATACGTCCCTCTGGAAATAAATGAATTTGAGCCCATAACAGTTCATCTGGCCGGTAACTACATAGTGGATAAACCGGAAAGAAGTATGGTCTACACCATGTTGCACATAGACCCGGAAAAAGCAGCTCAAACGGAAAAGGAACTGAATGAAGCCGGAAGCCACACCTTTGCCTTTGATGCAGGATCCGTAACCCGGATGATGATTGCATCGCTTTCTTCAGATTTTGATTACGTGCTCTTTATATGCGGATTCATCGTATTCCTTTTCCTGACATTGTCTTTCGGACGTCTTGAACTGAGCCTGATAACCTTTGCTCCCCTTGCAGTAAGCTGGATTTGGATTCTGGGGATCATGAGCCTGTTCAACATACAGTTTAACATAGTTAACATCATACTGGCCACTTTCATATTCGGTCTGGGTGATGATTATACCATTTTCATCACAGAAGGGATGATCTATGAATATACCTACCGGAAAAAAATGCTGGGTACGTATAAAAATACGGTGGCATTATCAGCCCTGATCATGCTGGCCGGAATAGGATCGCTTATACTGGCACAACATCCTGCTATGCGCTCACTGGCCCAGGTCACCATAATAGGAATGGTTTCCGTTGTCATTACAGCTTATGTGATTCCTCCGTTCCTGTACAGGCTGCTGGTGACAAAACGCGGAAAATACCGGAACGAACCGCTTACAATTAAGAATTTTTTCTATTCGGCCGTATCTTTTACGTTTTTCCTGCTGGGAGTAGTATACCTGAGCCTGGCAGGCAGATTCCTGTTGGTATTCGGTGGCCGTAACGAACGGAATAAACTGCGTTTTCATAAGATCCTGCAGGGTATTTGCCGTTTTGTGATCTTCCGGATACCCGAAACCCAAACGGAGGTTCTGGGACGGGAAAACGCGGATTTTTCACGTCCTTCTGTCATTGTGGCCAACCACCAGAGTCACCTGGACCTGATGGCCGTGATAATGCTCCATCCAAAGATCATCATAATGACTAACAACCGGGAGTGGAATTCTCCATTTTATAAGGGGATCCTGCGTTTTGCCGATTTCCTGCCTATAGAATATATGAACAGCCATCTGGATCATATCAGGGATCGTGTAGCCCATGGGTATTCCGTGATGATCTTTCCGGAAGGAACGCGTTCTGCAGACTGTTCCATACTGCGGTTCCACAAAGGCGCCTTTCACCTGGCCGGAACGCTTGGACTGGACATTACACCTGTATTGCTGCACGGATTCGGATTCGTGCTGCCTAAAGAAGATCTTTTGCTGCGAAAGGGACGGATAACCATAAAAATACTGCCCGCGATCCGCCACGACGACCTTTCGTTCGGTGAGACATACCAGGATCGGTGCAAGGCAATACGCAAGCTTTTCATAAGGGAATACAGATCCCTCTCGGCCCGGATGGAAAACGCGCATTACTTTGCGGACAAAGTGCTGAACAATTATCTTTACAAGGGAAAAAAGATCAGGGCCTCGGCAAGACGGATCATGCATACGAACCAAAATTTCAACGACCGGATACAAAACCTGCCGTTAACGGGTGACTATTACCTGGAAGATCCAGGACAGGGAGAATTTGCCCTTACGGCATCACTTGTTCGCAAAAATCTGAAGATAAAAGCGTATATTGCAGACCCGGAAAAAAGAGCCCTGGCAGCCCATTGCACAGGGGTTCCCGGAAACCTGACTTATACGGATAAACCGCAAAGGGATGAGTAACAAATACGACGTAGTAATTATTGGAAGCGGATTGGGTGGCCTGGTATGCGGATACATTCTGGCGAAAAACGGCTTAAAAGTTGCCATCATTGAAAAACACGACATGCCGGGTGGCTGTTTGCAGACGTTTCTGCGTAAAGGCATCAAATTTGAGACCGGGATGCATTACATTGGCAGTATGGACGAAGGGCAGTCGCTGCACCGTTTTTTCAAATACCTTTCCCTTACAGATAAGATTGAACTAAGTCGGCTTGATGCAGCGGGATACGACGTAGTTTCCTATCTGGGAGACCGTTACGCTTATGCCAACGGACATGAATCTTTTACGGATATTCTTTCACGTCATTTCCCTAAGGAAAGAAATTCCATCAGTTTGTATATGCGCCGTATGGAGGCCATTGCCGAACGTTCCCCTATGTATTCATTTAAGAATATGGAGAATCCTTACTGGATGGACGGTTCCAATATGCAAATTGGTGTTGCCGAATACATCCGATCGCTGACGGATGACGAAAAGCTGCAGAATGTGCTGGCCGGGATTATGCCCCTCTACGGAGGTGTGGCAGATAAAACACCGTTGTATTACCACGCACTTATTACCGATTTCTACAACAAAAGTGCGTTCCGTTTTGTGGGCGGAAGCGACATCATTGTGCATTTGCTTTGCGATTCCATTCGTGAAATGGGGGGTGAGATCATTACCGGAATGCCTGTAAATAAAGTGAATTTTGACCATAACGGGGCTACGGGTGTTACGCTGCTCAACAATGAAGTCATTGAAGCATCTCACGTGATTTCCGATATCCATCCCGCCCTGCTGATGGATATGGTGGACACCCCCATGATACGTAAAGCATACAAAAAACGGATACGCAGTATCAGACAGACGCTTTCTAATTTCACGGTCTATATCAAATTCCAAGAAGACAAAGTTCCCTACCTGAATTACAACTATTACCATTACCCCGGGAGATCCGTATGGGACGGACATTTTTTCTATATGCACATGTGTGACCGGCAGGATCAGAAATTTGTAAAAAGTGCCGTCTTGTTTGAAAGCATGGGCTGGGAAGATGTGGTCCCCTGGAAAGATTTGCCCCCTGGGGAAAGAGGTGCCGAATACGAGGATTTTAAAGCCCGTAAGGCACAACAGATGCTTTTGAACCTGGAAAAACAATTTCCCGGAACCATAAGCCATATTGAAGATTTTTGGACTTCCACTCCCCTGACTTACAGGGACTATACAGGGACGCTGGAAGGATCTATGTACGGGATACTGCGTGATAAAAATGCCCCGGCCGAGTCCTTTATTTCTCATTTGACCAAAGTTCCCAACCTGTACCTTGCCGGACAAAACATCAATGCCCACGGGATCATGGGCGTTATCATAGGATCCGTATTAACATGCGGTGCCATTACAGGAATAGATAATCTGATAAAACAAATAAAAACCGCTTAACCACTAAACCATACATTATGGCTAAGACAATTAAATTGAAACTTATATACCCACGCTGGGAGAAGCTCAAAGGTCAAACCACATTCAACCTGCCTCCTCACGGGCCGGTGGTGTTTGCCGCGGCCCTGCCCGAACATGTTGAGGTCTCTTTCACAGACGAAAACGTAGAAACAATTGATTTTGAAGAATCGTGTGACCTGGTAGCCATCTCCATGATGTTATCCACCCAGGTCAGACGCGGATGGGCCATTGCCGCAGAATTCAGAAAAAGAGGCAAAAAGGTACTGTTCGGAGGAATATCCACCATGCTCCATGCAGAAGAAACCATTGAACACGCAGATGCAGTGTTCCTGGGAGAAGCCGAAGGCCGCATGGAAGAAATTTTTGGAGACTGGGAAAAAGGGAGGTTAAAAAAAGTATACAATTACATGGGACAATTGCCTCCCATAGAACTTGTGGGTCCTGCCAGAAGGGATCTGTACAAAAGGGAATTGTACAACCATAAAGGAGTGCAGATGGTGGACCTGTTTCACGCCTCGCGCGGATGCCGTTTCAATTGTTATCCCTGCGCTGTATCCTATCTGGGAGGTCGTCAGTTCCGGGCACGCCCCTTTGACAAAGTTCTGGAAGAACTAGCCACCATAGACAACAACCGCCTGTTCATAGTAGACAACTCCCTGGCGCAGAACAAGGAATGGGAAATGCAGCTTTTCAAGGAAATGATCCCTATGAAAAAGAAATGGATCAGTCATACCATAGAAGACGATCCCAGGATACTGGACCTGGCTGCCCAGGCAGGAGCATGGTACGTCTATCAGGCCGTTTTTGACACTTCCGATTACATCAAGGAGCGGATCAAACGCTACCACGATTACGGGATAGGCGTGGAAGGAACCATCCTGCTGGGACTTGATAACCAATCCGAGGACGACATGCGTCGCCTGATAGATTTTCTTTTGGAAATAGATCTGGACCTTGCCGAGTTTACCATCCTGGCACCGTTTCCTCACACCAAAGCATACGACGACATGATGCGCAGAAACAGGATCACCGATAACAACTGGGACCATTACAACGCCGGACAGGTGGTCTATAAGCCGGCCCAGGTAACTCCTGAGAAATTACAGGAACTGTACGATTATGCCTGGAGTTCTTTCTACAAGGAAGAATCCCAGGAATTGAAAATGACCAAACTTTTTACCCGGGTCATGAAACGAGAAATGGAAGACGGAACGTGGAAACCCCGTGACAGAAGACTGATGAACAAATCGTTTGGAAAAGATGTTAAACGTACTATAGGAAACAATTAAAATTATGGAAGTTCAGAGTAAACATTTTGATGAAATTTTTGATTTTAAAGGAAAATGGGATGTACCTTCAAAATGTGGACTAAAGATCCTGGATCATAATGGAAAATCCGTAGTCATTGCAACTGAAATTTACCAACACAACCCCGGATCATCCGTTACTTACGCCGGAGGATTGCTCCTGGAACAAATATGTAATGTAAAGGGGCTTGACCCCGATAATGTAATTTATATTGAATGCAATCCCGATACCAAATCCCGACTGTCTTTTTATGCAGAAGAGTATTACCTGGTGAATTTTAGCCGGGAAAACGGGAAGTTTTTAAATCCAACGTATAAACAATTAACGGATAAAGAAATAAAAGAGCTCATTTTTCATGAAGAATAAACGTTCTTTGGTTTTATTACTTTTTATTACCCTGGGCCTTACCACACAGGCACAGGAGGTTTTCCGGCCCTGGGAAGGAATACGGGATAAAAGCAGGGTCCGGATGTGGCATTACGCGCCCCGGGCAGATCATTCCTCCGGAACGGCGATCATTATCCTGCCGGGCGGCAGTTACCACCACCTTGGAATAAAAAACGAAGGACACCGGATTGCCGAAGCACTGGCACAGGAAGGGCATTCAGCCTTTGTACTACGCTACAGTACTGGTATGTACGGTTATAACTACCCTACCATGATGGAAGATATCCAACTAGCTGTGATGCTGGTAAAAGAAAACGCGTCTGAATTCGGGATCGACCCGGACCAAGTCGGATTGATGGGTTTTTCGGCAGGAGGACACCTGGCCGGATGGATGGGAACCTATTACGACACCAACTTCCTGTCGCGTTACGGATTGCATCCTTCTGTGACCCTCAGGCCGGCATTTGTTGCCATGATCTATCCCGTGGTTTCCATGGCAGACGGTATTACGCATGTCAGATCTCGAAGGAATCTGCTTGCTGCCAACCATCCGGTAAGTTTACGTAAAAAACTGTCGCTCGAGAAAAATGTGAGAGACGATATGCCTCCGGTATTCCTGATGACCTGCATGGATGACCCGGTTGTCGATCCACAAAATACAATTCGTTACGGCGCCGTTCTTGAAGAAAAGCAGATTCCACATCGTTTGTTGATCTACGAAGAAGGAGGTCATGGATTCGGGTACAAAGCAGGATCTGACCATGAAACGGCCGGTCTTTGGATGCAGGAATTCCTGCTGTGGCTTGACAAAGAAATAATCCAACAATAAGCAAGAATATGGATATCAAATATACATCAACCGGTGAGATCAAACTGTTCCAGGAAAACCTGCTTCGGCGGGAATTATCCTATTTCAATGAAAGATCACCTTTTTACAAAAAGAAGTTTCAACGTGAAGGTATAGATATCAGAAAGATAAGGACACTGGAAGACCTGCAATACATTCCCTTTACGCAGAAAAGCGATCTTCAGCAATACAACGAAGAATTTCTGTGTGTTCCAAAAGATCAGTTGATCGATTACGTGACAACTTCAGGGACATTGAGCGATCCGGCAACCTACGCCTTGACCGATCGGGATCTGGACAGGCTGGCATACAACGAAAAAGTTTCTTTTGAATGTGCAGGAACGAAACCGGGGGATATAGTCCAGCTGATGACGACCATGGACAAACGTTTTGTGGCGGGCCTGGCTTATTTTTTAGGAATACGAAGCCTGGGAGCGGGGATCATCCGTGTTGGGAACGGCATACCCGAATTGCAATGGGATACCATACTGAGGATGAAACCCAATACGATCATCTGTGTACCTTCGTTTATCCTTAGATTGATAGAATACGCGGAAGAACACGGGATAGATTACCGTAACTCCAGCGTGAAAAAAGCCGTATGTATTGGCGAAAACCTTCGTAACCAAGACTTTTCATTAAATATTCTGGGAAAAAACATACGTGAAAAATGGGATATACAACTGATCTCCACGTATGCCTCTACCGAACTTGGGGCCACTTTTTGTGAATGTCCCTACGGAAAAGGAGGCCACCACCTTCCGGAACTTGTCATTTGCGAATTGGTGGACGAAAACGACTGTGTGGTCCCCATGGGAGAACCCGGTGAACTGGTGATCACCAATCTGAAGCTGGAAGGTATGCCCCTGCTGCGTTTCCGTACAGGAGACCTGGCCCGTTTCCATTACGAACCCTGCGAATGCGGACGGAAAACAATGCGGATAAGCCCGTTGCTGGGACGAAAAAACCAAATGATAAAATTCAAGGGAACGACTTTATACCCCCCCTCCCTTTTTGATGTATTGGAAGATATTCCATATATTAGCTGCTACCAGGTGATCCTGCGTAGCAACGCCCTGGGTACTGACGATGTGCATGTGAAGATCTCTTTAAAAGAGGAATATCCGGAAATTCCTGCTGACATATGTAAGGGAGTCAAGGATAAATTCAGGGCAAAAGTCCGTGTTGCACCGGAAGTTGAAGTTGTTCCCGACACTGAACTGAAAGCGGAAGTATATAATGATAAAATGCGTAAAGCAGTAAAACTGGTAGATAATCGTGACAATAGCCCGGGATAAGAGATTCGAGGACATTCGGCCTTACAACGATTCCGAAATTCCCGCTGCCATGCAACGCCTGGCAGCCAATCCGTTACTGGATCAGATAAGTGCCTGGTTGTTTCCTGAACGTCCCGCGGACACATTCCGCAATATATTGCGTTCTGTTAAAACCAACAGCGAGTTGCAGGCTCGTGTGATGTATCCTGCGGTAAAGAGTCTTATTGAAAAGACCACGGCCGGATTTACCTGGGAAGGAGAGCCAAATCCCTTTCCGGACCGGGGAACACTGTATGTTTCCAACCACAGGGATATTGTACTTGATGCAACTTTGCAGCAGCTGATCCTTTATGAGAATAATATTACCCCGGGAGAAATCTCATTTGGCAGTAACCTGATGGAATTCCCTATCCTGCTGGACCTGGGCAGATCCAACAAAATGTTTAAAGTATTCCGAAAATCCGATAATATACGCCATTTGGTGAAGAATTCCCGCCACCTGTCTGATTACATGCGGGACAGGATCTCACGGGGAATATCATTATGGATTGCACAACACGACGGCAGGAGTAAGAACGGCATTGACAAGACAGATCCCGGCCTTCTGAAAATGCTTTCTCTCAGTGACAGGGCTGATGTCATCAGATCCCTGTCCTCTTTGAACATCACTCCCGTTGCCGTATCCTACGAAATAGAGCCTTGTGACATACTAAAGGTCAAGGAATCCTGGCAAAAAAGAGAGGAAGGCAGGTACGTAAAAGCCCCCGGTGAAGACCTGGTGAGCATAGTAACAGGTATCACACAATACAAAGGCAGGGTTCATATAACACTTTGTCCCCCGGTGACGGAAAAAGACCTGACCCCTTATGCCGGTCTAAGCCCGTCTGCATTGTTAAAGGCAGTGGCCAGGCTGATAGACAACCGTATATACAGGGGATACAAATTATTCGGGATCAATTATGCAGCATACGATCTGATAACCGGCCGCAAGGAGTATGGGGACTATTATACCATAGCTGACGAAAAGCTTCTTGCACAACGGGAACTTCTTCTTCCTCAAGAAAATGAGGAAATACTTGCATCCATGACAGATATGCTAAGGCATATGTACGCAAATCCGCTAAAAAACAAAATAAGATCCGGATCATGAGACCAACAATGATACGTTTTATTTTCCAGACACTTTTTTTAACGCTCCTGACTTTTTTTTCCATCCAACCCGCACTGGCACAGGATGAGCAAAAATCCCATACTGAACGTTCAAGTATAGGAAACATCATCCATTTTTTCACTCAACCCGTTGATTATTCAAAAGATCCTGTTCATCCTTCAGAAATTGTACTGCCCCTGGATACCCTGGAAGAAAGCAGCCCCGTAAAACCGGAAGATAAGATACTGGGGTACATATGGCAGTCCCAAAGAGAACCCGGAAGAACCCGATTTGAAAAAAACGAAGACGGGACTTATCTGGCACGGATTACATGGGTTCCTGAATCGCAACGTGAAGCAAATCCCAAAGATTTCAGGAATCCGGATAAAAACCTGCGTGAAAGACCCTTACTCGGTATGGTATACAGCAGCGGGATTGTTTTTAAAGACGGAAAATGGATCGCTCCATTCATGTACCACCCCAATTTTGGGATCACCGCCAGTAAAGGCGTTTTCTTTTTTAACAAAGACGGAGACCTGATCGTGAGGGGCTACAAATGGGGCTTTTCGTCCACTGAATGTTACAAACTAGTGGAAGTGATCCGCTGATCATTGCACAATAAGTGCATTGGCTACCTTTCTGTCACCCTGATGATCAAACATCCTGTTGTCTGAAGGATGATTTACTGTTTGTACTGGTTGCCTCAGGTTTTTTCTGACACACATGGTGGAAGATCCTCCGCCGTCCAGGTTAATGGCATCCCATGATCTGAGCCATCTCATAATATGCTGCAATTCCTCCATGGTCATTCCCGCTGCCTCCTGTGCCCTGCCGTCTACCACCACAAGAACTACCCTTCCGCCCTTTCTGATACCCACGGCAGTCCGCGGATGACGTGCCAGATTGAAATTGTTGGGCAACAAGGGTTCATCCTGTCCCTTAATGCGCAGCACAGGCCCGGAAGACAAAACATCTTCGCCTGTCAGTGTCTCTTCCCAACCATGTGTCTCACTTCGGGTCATAAGCGTGTCAGGAACCTTATGTACGGATAACCTTCCTTTTTCCGAGACTACAATGCATCCTGATTGGTGAAAAGATCTCAATCCTTTATCATTCAAACGGTTGGGAGCCAACTCCCTGTTATTAATTCGTAAATAACTGACCGATTTCCACGGAGCGTCCCAGGCAAAAAAAGATCCGTTGATCCCGGCAAGGGCATCTGCATATTCCACAAAATCCCTGGTAAGCACCAATGTTGTATCTGCCACGACGTCAAAACGAAAATTATTTCTTACAGCTAATACGGTAACGTATTGATTGGAGTTAAAAAGGGAACTATCCGAAAAAGCGTATTGCCGGAGCATAATGCCTCCAAAATGTATGAGTTTCGTTTCCCACGGGGCTTGGACAAACGTTAATGAATCTTTTTGAAGAGCAGTCAGGCTGTCTGTCTGCTCAAGATCCCGTGAAAATGAAAAAGAGGGATGCAAAAAGAATAACAACAAAAGCAAAAAGAATCTCCTGTTCATAATGCAAATCTTTATATTTGCTAAAAATACAAAAAACTATGAAACAGGTTGTTGATTTCCTTACTGAACTAAACCTGAACAACAACAAAGAGTGGTTTGATTCTCATAAAGATCAATACCTGAACGCAGTGGAGCAATTTCATTCATTTACAGATCAACTCATTAACGGTATTGCTTCTTTCCATAAGGAGGTATTACACCTATCCGTAAAAGATTGTACTTACCGAATATACAGGGATCTTAGGTTTTCACCGGATAAAACCCCGTACAAAACACATATGGGAGCTTACATTTGCCCCGGAGGCAAGAAATCCGGGTTTGCCGGCTATTATTTTCACCTGGAACCGCGGCCAAAAAGCACATCATCAAATCATTTCATGGCAAGCGGTCTGTGGCATCCCGCCACGGATGTTTTGAAAAGCGTACGGGACGATATCCTGTATGATCCGCAACCTTACCTGGTATCGGTACGTATGGCCGAAGAATGGAACATTGATCACGATGAAGCCCTGAAACGTGTTCCGCGCGGTTACCCGGCGGATTCTCCGCATGAAGATCTTTTCCGGCTCAGGAACCATCTTCTGGCACGGAATATGGAAGATAAATATGTCTGTGATAAGAATCTGCTAAAAAATGTCTTGTCTGAATTTAAAAAGACTCATACCTTTGTTGCTTTGTTGAACCGATCCGTTACTTATGCCCTCACACCGCAAAATTAAAGCAGGTATCATAGGCTTCGGCCGTATGGGAGAGATGTACCTGAACCAGATGTTAAAAAGCCATCAGTGGGATATATGCGCTGTATGCGACACCGATCCCGATGCCCTGGCCATTGCTGCAAACCTGGCTCCTGCCGGGACTTTGCTAACTTCTGATGAAGACCGCATCTTTGAAGATCCCGGAATTGAAGTGGTAGTGCTGGCAACCCTTGCCGACTCCCGTAAAAAACATATTTTTAAAGCGATAGAACGATCCAAGCAAGTGATTACCGAAAAACCACTGGGATCCAATATTGAAGAAGAAAAAGCCGTCCTGGAAAGACTCCGGGATTCCCGGAGCATGATCACTGTAAACCTGCCTTTGCGAACGGCATGGTACCACAAAACCATCAAGGATTTCATCGCTACAGGGGAGATCGGAGATCTGGCCATAATCAGGGTATGCCACATGACTCCCGGCCTGGCTCCCGGTGAAGGACACTGGGCGGAAGGACCTCTTTTTCACGACTGCGGTATGCATTATGTCGATATTGCCCGCTGGTATGCACAAAGTGAATTCAAAACATGGAACGCACAAGCCATCAAAATGTGGGATTATAAGGAACCCTGGTGGCTCCAGGCACACGGGACCTTTGAGAACGGGATCGTTTTTGACGTGACACAGGGACATGTATACGGACAACTGGCAAAAGACCTTACCCACAACGGGTATGTGGATTTGATAGGGACAAAGGGCATTGCCCGCATGCATCACGATTTTATCACTGCTACCGTAGAATTACACGGAATCACACGGACCCGTTTCATAAAAAAGCCTTTCGGAGATAAAAACCTGGACATTTTATGCCATATGTTTGCCCAATCCATCCTTTCCGGCATTCCGGATCCTGCTTTGCCAAAGGTAAAAGATGCCGTAATTGCCTCTGAGTATGCGTGGAAGTTTCTATCCAATGCATCCAATAACGATATGCCTGTCCGGGGAGACATTCAAACACTGGAAGAGATCAGGGAAAGACGCAACAACAAGCGAATAGGTTACGGATTGTTAAGAAAGAAAAAGAAAATCCAATAATACGCATATGAAACGAGCTATCGTAATCGGGGCGACATCCGGGATAGGAAAAGAGGTGGCACAGATACTTGCTGCAGAAGGCTGGAAGGTGGGAATAGCCGGCAGACGCGAAGCACTTCTGACACAAATGAAAGCGTCTGATCCCGGATCATATGAATACGAAATCCTGGATGTAACCATGGATGACGCACCGGATCGCCTGGAATCATTGATTTCCAAAATCGGAGGGATGGACCTTTACTTTCACAGTTCCGGCTACGGAATGATCAATCCGGATCTGGACCCTGAACAACAAATGACCACTGTGGAGACAAATATAACGGGATTTGTCCGGCTCATCAATATTGCTTTTCATTATTTCAGGGATCAGAAATACGGTCATATTGCCGCAATTACTTCTGTGGCAGGGACAAGGGGTATGGGTATAAATGCCGCCTACTCCTCTTCAAAACGTTTTCAGATGACTTACCTTACGGCGTTGGCACAATTGTCAGAAAACCGGAAATACAATATACGCATAACAGACATTCGACCCGGTTTTGTGAAAACCGGGTTTTTACATCATAAGTATCCCATGTGTATGGACGCACCATATGTTGCCGGAAAGATCGTCCGGGGACTGCTCAAAGGTAAAAGACACATGATCATTGACTGGCGTTACCGCATGGTCATCTTTGCCTGGAAAATGATCCCGGAAAGGCTATGGGAAAAGATCAACCTGTACAAAATGATCAGGAAGTAACACGCCGGTAGTGACTGTACAATAAATCCACAGCCTTCTCCAGAACGGACCTGGGGCAAGCCACGTTCAGCCGCATGAACCCTTCACCTCCCGGTCCAAACATAGCTCCGTTGTTAAGTGCCAGTCCGGCATTGGTAAAAAATCCGGGAATATCGGTGATCCCGATATCATTCAGAGCCCTGCAGTCCAACCATACCAGGAATGAAGCCTGGGGTACAGATGCCTTTATTCCGGGTATCAGGCGGGGAATTTCCTTGGTAATATAATTGATATTGTTTTCCACGTATTCAAGCATCTGTATCCTCCATTCATGACCCTTGGAATAAGCTGCCTGGGTAGCCACCGTAGCGACAAAAGGAGCTTCATTGAGTTCATTGGCATATAAAAAATCGTAAAAACCTTTTCGCAGTTGCGGATTGGGAATAACGGCATAAGAGCTCACAAGTCCGGCCATATTGAACGTCTTGGAAGGCGCGTTGTATACGATACCCACCTGTTCAGCTTCCTGCGATACGGTTGTGAAAGGGATGTGTTTGTTTCCGAATAGTGCCATGTCTGCATGGATCTCATCCGATATAACGGTAACATGGAATTTATAGCACAACCCGGCCAGTGTGGCCAAAGTTTCCTTGTCCCATACGGTGCCACCGGGATTATGGGGATTGGATAAAACCAATATGGGACACCTCCTGCGTTTCAGAATGTCTTCCAATTGATTGAAATCCATGTTGTAACGTGTCCCGTCCCATTGCAGTTGATTGTTTACCACTACCCTTCCGTTCCTTTCGGTAACCAACCGGAACGGGTGATATACGGGCGGCTGAATGATCACGGAATCTCCTTTTCCGGTAAAATAATGCATAGCCAAACCAATCCCTTTCACAATTCCAGGGATAAAAGTAAGCCATTCTCTTTCAACTTCCCATCCGTGAAGGTATCTGAGCCAGTCTCTAATAGTCTGCCAGTATTCAGCGGGAGGCAGCGTATACCCGTAAACAGGATGTTTAAACCTGTCATCCAATGCCTTACGAATAAAATCCGGAGTTTCAAAATCCATATCGGCTACCCATAACGGAATGAGATCTTCCCTGCCGAAAAGTGCTTTCAGTTTTCCCAGTTTTACCGTATTGGTCCCTGATCTGTCAATGATGGTGTCAAAATTGTATTTCATATAACTGTATTTCGTAATGAATCGGGCTTTCCTATATCCGTGATCTGAAGTCCGGGAATATCCACTCCGCGAACCACCCCTTTAGAGGCTGCCCATAAATAGAAGTCAATGACGGAAAAAACGTCCGGCCACCGATCCATCCATTGAAGGATACGGGGAGAAACCACGTGAATGCCGGCAAAAGCCCTCATGCTGTGATTATCTGAAGGAGAACGGCCTTCTACAAATTTTGTCATGTTGTCTGCCCGGTTGATCCATCCCGCCAGGTCCCATTGCTTGTCAAAAAGCAATTGCCTGGAGGTATCCCTTTTGCTTACCGGCAAAGTTGCAAGATGCAAAGCGGGATCGTGTTGACTGAAAAAACCTGCCAGATCCAGATCGGATAAAATATCCACGTTGTGTATCAAAACAGGCTCACCCGGATTGAATAGGGAGCGTGCTTTACGGATTGCCCCACCGGTATCCAGTAAATTGTCACTTTCATCGGATATGCAGATGCGGAGAGGAAAGTAGTTGTTCTCCAGATAATCGCTGATAAACGTTTTTACCTGTCCGGCAAAATGATGTACATTCACCACGACCCTTGATATGCCGTATTGCCTCATTTTTTCCAGCTGAATCTCCAGGAGGGGTTTTTCACCGCCCCCTTCAATTGGCACGGGAACAAGGGCTTTAGGTATCGTATCTGTAATGGGTTGCAAACGGGTTCCCAGACCCGCAGCAAGGATCATGGCCTGCATAAGCCGTATTTTTAAAGGTCAGTTTCCAATTCCAGCTCACGGTGGTATAGACGTACCATAACGTCATATTTCTTAGCCAGGTATTCTGCCATATGACGGGCACAGTAAACGGAACGGTGCTGCCCTCCTGTACATCCGAAGCAGCACATCAGGTGAGAGAATTTTCTTTCAATGTATCGTTGTACGTGAGTATCCATTAGAAAATAGGCATGATCCAGAAATTTTTGAACCCCTCCGTCTTCTTCCATAAAACGGATCACCTGCGGGTCTTCACCCGTAAAATGGCGGTAATGCTCAAATTTTCCGGGATTTTCAAGTCCGCGACAGTCAAAGACATAGCCACCGCCGTTGCCGCTCTGATCGTTGGGAATTCCCTTTTTGTAGGCAAAACTGCAAACGGTGATCTGAAGCTTACGCTCACGGTCCATGTCCGAGTACTGACGCATTTCTGTCAATTTATCCAGAAGGGCCGAAAGGTAAGGATACTCGGTAAAGGGTTCTTTGAGCAATTTGCGCAGATTGTCTATGGCATAAGGTACGCTTTGCAGAAAATGAGGTTTTTTCTCAAAATAGCCACGAAAACCGTATGCTCCCAACACCTGAAGGGTTCGGAAAAGCACGAAATGACGCAATTGCCTGTTGAAATACTTTTCGTCCACCGGAAAATACGGTTTGAGTGCCTGCAGGTACCTGGAAAGCAATTCCTCTTTCAGTTCTTCGGAATAATTGGCTTTTGCCTGCCAGATGAAAGAAGCAACGTCGTAATAAATGGGACCTTTTCTTCCTCCCTGGAAATCAATAAAATAAGGATTTCCCTCCACCAACATCACGTTCCTGGCCTGAAAATCCCGGTATAAGAAGGTCTCAGAAGCGTTACCCAACAGGATCCGGGACATTTCCCTGAAATCATCTTCCAGTTTCACCTCGCTGAATTCCAGTCCGGTAGCTTTTAAAAAACAGTATTTGAAATAATTCAGGTCAAAAGAGATCATCCGTTCATCAAACTCGGGTTGTGGATAACAAACCCCGAAATTCAATCCTTCGGCTCCCTTGAACTGTAAAGACGGAAGTGCTTCTATAACCTTGAATAACAATTCCTTTTCACGGGAATCGTAATTCCCGCGTTCCCTTCCGTTTTCCACGGAATTGTATAGCGTGGTGTCTCCCAGGTCCTGCTGCAGGTAACAAGAATGATCGCGGCTGTGACAATAAACGCGGGGAACGGGAAGTCCCTGTTGGAAAAAATGATCCGCAATGGCAATAAAAGCCTTGTTCTCTTCCTTGCAAGTCCCTACGGTTCCAATGAGGGTCCCTTTCTCCCCTTCCATTCTGAAATACCGCCGGTTGCTGCCAGATGACGGCAGTTCGGTTACGGACCGGGGAGCAAAACCGGTATAGGATTTAAACAGAGATTCAAGTTGTTTCATAAGGCAAAAATACGGAAAAAGATTGACAACACCTCTACGGGGCAGACTGCATGACTGCATTCCACATGGCCCTGCGGAGGGAACCGCCCGCATCGTCACCGTGATACATCCAGCACATCATGCCTTTCATACCCTGCGACAACAGCCAGGATCCTTTTATGGCAATGCTCGCGGCATTGTCGTAACCGCAATAAAAAGCCCCTGTACTGATCCTTGTTACATAAGGAACAGAAGCTGTGGGATCCCAGTTGTCTTTGTTGTACAACGACGGATCCAGGTTGTTTATCTGCCTGTAAGTAAGTGCAGAAGGACTGGAGGAAAAGGATATGCGACCGTAAAAAGGAATGCCCAATACCATTTTTGAAACCGGGAACCCTGCTGCTTTATAGGCATTCAGGGTACGTGCACAATCCCAGTAAGCCCGCGGATCATTCAGGGCCGAGTGGTGGTGCGGAGCCGCATCCATATCGTACGTCATAACGTTTACAAAGTCCACATAAGGGGCTACTGCCAGCAGATCAATGTATCGGCTTTCGCCGTTTTTGTGCTTAACATCCATGACATACCCCGGAAAAGTGATCAGGTAATCCTTGCCGAGTGTTTCGCGCAGCTGCCGCATCAAAAGCACGTGGTTTTTTGTGTCAGCCAAGGGGTCACAGGCATGTCCGCTCCAGGAGATCCCTGGGAATTCCCAACCGATGTCAACGCCATCGATTCCCCACTGTTGCAGAAATTCAAGACAATCCTGTGCAAAGGCCTTCCGCCCATCTTCTGTGCTGCTCATAGCGGAAAACCCGCCTCCCTGGGCGTTGTCCTTGTTGGATACGGTATGAGTAAAAGCGATCAGCACTTTCAAACCCGGATGCGCTTGTTTCAGGGCAGCCACTTCCGCAAAACGGGATTCTTCCCCCTGCAGGCGAAAAGCACGGTATTGCCCGTTGACCACGTACAACTCGGCAAATGCATAACAAATGTGTGTCAACAACGAAGGATCCGGGATCCCGCTGCTGTAATAGGTTACGTATGACAATGCAACGCGGCCTTCAATGCGTTCGGCCGGGACAAAGACCTCTTCTTCAGGTCCGGACCCGGGAGGATCCGGGTTTTTTTCACAAGAAAAAACCAGCAAAAACAGCAGCAGGTACAGGGACCTTTTCATATTCAGA